>NZ_AJVB01000467.1:0-3050 GCF_000278445.1 Rhodococcus sp. R1101 | reverse complement strand
GACCACCGAGACGTCCGTGCGCTGGTCGGCGCTGCTGTCGCGGGACTGGCGCACGAGCCCGTCGATCGCGGTGGTCAACCGGTCCACCTGGGCCATGGCCGCATCGGCCTCCTCCACCACGGCGGGATCCTCGTGGGTGGACAACTCGTCCAGGCGCAGCCGGATCGCGGTCATCCGGGAGCGGAGCTGATGCGACACGTCGCCGACGAGCGCGTGCTCGCGTTGCAGGCGGTGCGAGATCTCGACGGCGGCCGCGTCCAGCACGTCCGAGACGCGATCCAGCTCGGGAATGCCGTGCCGCCGGGCCACCGGGCGGAAATCTCCCTCGGCGAGGCGGGCCGCCCGGTTCGCCACGTCGCGCAGCGGGTCGGCGAGTCGTCGGGCGGTCGCCACCGCGACCAGCGCCCCGGCCGCGACGGACAGCAACACGAGCAAACTCACCGCGGCGAGCACCTGTTGTTGCAGGGTGCGCATGCTCTCCGAGGGCACCTCGATGAGCAGCGAGCCCGACGTGCCCATCGACAACGACTCGACGATCGACGCCCCGAGCACCGGCGTGCCGATGTCCAGGCGTGCCGCGACGTTCTCGGGGGTCGGATACACGACGACGGCCCGTCCGTCGGTGGGAACGAGCAGGCGCAGCGAACTCGTATCGAGCCCACCGACGACGAATCCGTCGGTGCCCTCCTGGGCGATGATCTCGTCGGCCATGCGTTCGAGCCGAGTCTGCAGGTCGCGCCGGGCAGTGTCCTCGACGAACAGGAAGGCCGTGTAGGCCAGGGGGACGCCGAGCAACAACGCGACGAGCAGCACGGTCGCCAGGACGGCGTTGAGGATGCGGCTGCGCACGCCGAAAGGCTAGTCGGTGTTCAGCCGGAAACCGACGCCGCGCACCGTGGCGATGCGACGTTCCCCGGCCGGTCCCTCGTCGCCGATCTTCCGGCGCAACCACGACATGTGCATGTCGAGAGTCTTCGAACCGCGCAGATCGGCGTCGCCCCACACCTCCTCGAGAATGGCGTCGCGAGAGACGACCTGCCCCGCGTGCTCGAGCAGCACACGCAGGAGCTCGTACTCCTTGTTGGCGAGGGTCACTTCCGAGCCGTCCACGAGGACGCGGCGCGCGGCGCGCTCGAGCCGGATCCCGGCGACGTCCACGATGTCGTCGTTCTCCGGGCCGCCACGGCGACGCAGCAGCGCGCGCACACGCGCCATGAGTTCGGCGAGGCGGAAGGGTTTGCCGACGTAGTCGTCGGCACCGGCATCGAGACCGACGACGAAGTCCACTTCGTCGGTGCGGGCGGTGAGCATGAGGACGGCGAGATCGGAGCGGCTCGCCCGGATCTGGCGGCACACCTCGAGTCCGTCCATTCCGGGGAGACCGAGATCGAGGATGAGCAGTTCGAACCTGCCCGACAGTGCCTGGTCGAGCGCGTCCGGACCGTTGTCCTCGACGGTCACGTCGTACCCTTCGCGTCCCAGCGCGCGGGACAGCGGTGCAGCGATGGCGTCGTCGTCTTCGGCGAGTAGAACGGCAGTCACCACGCCAGCCTACGGATCGGGGTTCGCTTTGTCGGGATTACGAGCGGGTCGTGTCGGCGGTCGTTCCGCTCGCCGTCACCAGGCCTTCCGGTGCTCGTGTTCGTCGCGCCGGTAACGAGTGGTGTGACGGTCGTCGGGGCGCGACTCCTGTGCGTCGAAGGCCTGCCGGTAGAGCAGGGCGTGCACCTGCTGCACGTCGGGGATGTCGTCGAACTCGATGGGATCGTCGGCCGCGGAGACGACGACGAGCGTGCCGGTCCGCAGTATCCGGTCGACGAGACCGTGCCGGAACTGGACGTTGCTGATCCGGCCCATCGGGATGTCGATACCGGTGTGGGTGAGGACGCCGGTGCGGACGAGGACGCGCCGGTCGGTGACGATGAAATGCGTCGTCAGCCACCCGACGAAACGGGGGACGCACAGCCGGCCGACGATGCCGATCCATACGACGGCCACGGCGACGGCGCACGCGGTCGCGGCCGCACCGTCGAGGCGCGCCTGGATCGTGCCCAGCAGGAATCCGGCGATCATCGTGGACGCGAGGAAGATCACCGTCGGCAGCACGAGCGCCTTCCAGTGCGGATGCCGATGCAGCAGCAACTCTTCCTCGGGTGCAAGGGCGTCCTCCGGATATCCCATACCGCTCACGATGGCATATGCCGGTGCTGTGCCGATGCGAGCGGTCGCACGGCGATCAGACCGGGCGCAGATGTGTGATGTCGCCCGCAGCGACCGCCACGGCATCTCCCCCACCGTCGGGGCGGATCACGATGCGCCCCTGGTCGTCGACGTCGGTGGCGACGCCGTGCAGTTCGGTGTCGCCGGGCAGGATCGCGCGGACGCGTTGCCCGATCGTGCTGCACCGTTCGCGGTACGCCGCGGCCAGGTCGGCGGTGTCCCATCCCGCGCGGGCCCATGCCCGGATCCGCTCACCGAAACCCGCCAGCAGCGCCTGCGCGAGCGGGGTGCGATCGAGTTCGGCGGCGTCCTCGAGCAACAGAGAGGTGGCGGTGGGCACAGGCAGTTCGTCGCGTCCGAGGGTGGCGTTGATGCCGATCCCGGCGACCACCGTGGGCACCGGCGAGGTGGTGGCGACCTCCACGAGGATGCCGGCGAGCTTGCGTCCGTCGACGAGAACGTCGTTGGGCCACTTCAATTTCGCCTCCACGCCGGTGACCGATCGCACGGCGTCGACCGTGGCGACACCGCACAGCAGCGGGAGCCATCCGAGGTTCTGCAGCGGGCACTCGGGCAGGCGCAGCAGGACCGAGACGATGATCTGCGCGCCGGGCACCCCGTTCCAGGTGCGCGAGTGGCGACCGCGGCCCCCGTGCTGGAACTCGGCGAGGAGCACCCGGCGGTCGTCGCCGGTCGCGGCGACGGCGAGCAGATCCGCGTTGGTCGAAGCCGTGTCGGCGACGACGTCGAGACGGGTGTAGAAGCCCTCACGCTCGGCGCCGACGAGAACATCGCGGAGCGCCGCCTCGTCGAGCGGTGTGCGGAGGGCG
>NZ_AJVB01000466.1:0-3056 GCF_000278445.1 Rhodococcus sp. R1101 | reverse complement strand
AAACCGCGGAAGGTTCCGCGCGCGGTGGACGGAACGGTCTGCTCGACCGGCTCGGCACCCACGACCACCCATTCCGCGGCCCCGGACAGCCTGCGACCGACCTCGAGAACCGCCTCGCGCAGATCGTCGGTCTCGGATGCGGCGAGACCGGTCAGCTCGGGTACGAGCAGCGGTGGGGACGGCACGAACGCCGCGGCGGTCAACACATCGGCAACCGTAGTCCACCGGACCCGGCGCCTCGTATCGACACGACCTGTTTCAATAGTGGGCGGACACGATCGCGGAGCCCCCCGGGATCGACCTGCGGTAGACCCATGCGACCAGGCAGCCGTGCCGCGCGGCAGAGATGAGGTATCGATGAGCGACCCGAACGCACAGGACCGTACCGGCGAGACGACGCAGGAGCGGACCCCGCGTCCCGGTCCCGCCACACCCCGAGCTCATGCTGCGACCCCCGGCCCCGCCCGAGGCGGTGGCGGCACACCCGCCCGTGGCGGGGACGGTTCCGCCACGGCACCCCCGAAGCCGCATCCGGTGGCGGCCCAGACCCATCCCCATGTCCCGACGCTGCCCGCGAGTGATCCGAGTCTGTTCGGTCGCGTCGACGAGGACGGCACCGCATGGGTCCGCACGAGCGAGGGCGAGCGGTGTATCGGATCGTGGCAGGCAGGCGACGCGGCCGAGGGCCTCGCCCATTTCGGCCGCCGCTACGACGATCTCGCCACCGAGGTGGCGATCCTCGAGACCCGGTTGACCTCCGGCACCGCCGACGTGAAGAAGACCCGCGCAGCCGCCGAGGCACTCGCCGAGTCGCTGCCCACCGCCTCCGTCATCGGCGACCTCGATGCGCTCGCCACCCGGCTCACCGCGATCATCGAGCATTCCGAAGAGGCTGCGGTCCTCGCCAAGCAGGAGAAGGAGAAGCGGCGCGCCGAGAGCACGGCCCGCAAGGAGTCCCTTGCGGCCGAAGCCGAGACGATCGCCGCCGAGTCCACCCAGTGGAAGGCCGCGGGCGACCGGCTGCGGGAGATCCTCGAGGAGTGGAAGACCATCCGCGGTGTCGACCGGAAGGTCGACGACGTGTTGTGGCGCCGCTATTCCAAGGCACGTGAGGCGTTCAACCGGCGTCGCGGAGCCCACTTCGCCGAACTCGATCGCGAGCGTGCCGCGGCGAAGAGCCGCAAGGAGGAACTCGTCGCTCGGGCGGAGGAACTGCAGAACTCCACCGACTGGGGTGCCACCGCCGGTGCCTTCCGCGACCTGCTCGCGGAGTGGAAGGCGGCCGGTCGCGCACCGAAGGACGCCGACGACCAGCTGTGGAAGCGGTTCAAGGGTGCCCAGGACGTCTTCTTCGCGGCGCGTAACGCCGCGAACGCCGAGCGGGACGCCGAGTTCGAGGAGAACGCCCGCGCGAAGGAAGCGCTTCTCGAGGCGGCCTCGTCGATCGACCCGGCGGCCGATCTCGAGGGTGCCCGGGCCCGCCTGCGCGAGTTGCAGGACCAGTGGGAGGCGATCGGCAAGGTTCCACGCGAGCGCATGCACGATCTCGAGGGCCGGTTGCGGGCCATCGAGAAGGAGGTGCGAGAGGCCGCCGATTCCGAGTGGCGGCGCACCGATCCCGAGGCGCTCGCCCGTGCGGCCCAGTTCCGGGAGCGGGTGCGTCAGTTCGAGGAGCAGGCCGCCAAGGCGACCGCGGCGGGCCGGGCGAAGGAGGCCGAGAAGGCCCTCGCGCAGGCTGCGCAGTGGCGTGAGTGGGCCGACGCGGCCGAAGGCGCTGTCGGCGAGCGCTGACCTCGCGACGCCGTAACATCCGAAACGGACGATCCCCCCTTCCCGGCCGGGAAGGGGGGATCGTCGTCTTCATGCGAGAGTCGTCAGGCCTCGGGGTCGTCGCGCATCAGGCGGGGCCGTTCGTGCAGGGCCGCGACCTTGCGCAATTCGGCCTCGGCCTCGAGCTGGGCGGAGGTCCGCGCCCAGACCACGCGTGCCCAGTGGAAGACGACGACCATGACGGCGAACCAGCCGATCACGAGACCGAAACCCGGTCCTGCGGCGGACGACTCGACGGGCAGGGTCTGGCGCGACCAGATCGCGAGCATGCCGAAGACGATGGTCACCGCCGAGCCGGCCAGGGACACCCATGCCAACGCCCACTTGCGGGTGACGAGGGCGAGGATCGAACCCAGACCCCCGAAGACCACTGCGAAACCCACGAACAACCGCGACGGGAGACCGATCTCCTCGGTGGTCGCATCCGGTGCGAAGGACAGCACCTCCCATCCGTTGGCGGATCCGGCGTGGGGCAGGCTGAACGTCGCCAGCAGGATCAGGACCGCGATCGCGACGAACATCGCCCGGGCGCCCGGGTCGATGTCGCTCGCCGCCTTCCGTTCGGCGGCTTCGAGTTGGGCTCGTACGTCACCGGTCGCGTGGTGATCGTGCGGCTTGTCGGTGGTCATGCGTTGCATCCCATCTGAGGCGGCAGCGGTTCCGGGACTCCGATGCTCGGCAGTCCGAGTCCGACACCGATCGGCGGTGTCTTGGGCAGCCGGCCCTGTTCGAAGTGGTCGCCCGCGCGTGTGCGGCGGTGCGTGAGGATCGGGGTGTCCGCGACGAGGTGATGCGGCGCGGCGTCGCTGACGACGATCGTGATGACGTCGCCGGGGCGCACCGCGGTGTCGATCGCACCCTCGGGACGGAAGTGCACGAGACGTCCGTCGCGGGCACGCCCGCTCATCCGGGCGGTCTCGGCGTTCTTGCGGCCCTCCCCCGCCGCGACGAGGAGCTCGACCTCGGTGCCGACGAGCGTGCGGTTCTCCTCGAGGGTGATGCGTTCCTGCAGCGCGATCAGGCGCTCGTACCGTTCCTGCACCACGGCCTTGGGGAGCTGACCGTCCATGTCGGCCGCGGGGGTGCCGGGGCGCTTCGAGTACTGGAAGGTGAACGCGCTGGTGAACCGCGCCTTCTCGACGACCTCCAGGGTCTGCTGGAAGTCCTCCTCGGTTTCGCCGGGGAAGCCGACGATGATGTCGGTGGTGATCGCGGCGTGCGGCATC
>NZ_AJVB01000465.1:0-3071 GCF_000278445.1 Rhodococcus sp. R1101 | reverse complement strand
GTGAGCACGTTCGCGAAGTTCACGAAGATGCCCTGCGCCGTCTCGGGGCGCAGGTAGTGGAGGCCTTCCTCGCTCTCGATCGGGCCGAGGTAGGTCTTGAGCATCATGTTGAAGTCGCGGGGCTCGGTCCACTGGCCTTTGGTGCCGCAGTCCGGGCACACGATCTCCGTCATCGGCACGGCGTCGGGATCGTCGAGCTTGTTCTTCTCGGCGTAGGCCTCCTGTAGGTGGTCCTGCCGGTGGCGCTTGTGACAGCTCAGGCACTCGACGAGCGGGTCGTTGAAGACACCGACGTGGCCGGACGCGACCCAGACCTGGCGCGGAAGGATCACCGACGAGTCGAGGCCGACGACGTCCTCGCGGCCGGTGACCATGTTGCGCCACCACTGCTTCTTGATGTTGTCCTTGAGCTCCACACCGAGCGGGCCGTAATCCCAGGCCGACCTGGTTCCGCCGTAGATCTCACCGCAGGGATAGACCAGGCCCCGGCGCTTGGCGAGGTTGGCGACGGTATCGATCTTGGATTTGGGTGCCACTCGGTTCTCCATCTTCGATGCGGGTTTTCGCAGCATGCGTCGATCTGTAAGCCTATCGCTCCTCGTTCGGAGTCCGAATTCGCGCCGGTTGACATGCGCAACCGTGCATATCAAAATGGAATCGATTTGCAATAAGGCCGCCCATCGGCGGCCGACCCGCCCCGAGGAGCCCCGTGAGTGTCGACGCCGATCCACACGACTGCAGCACAGGTGAGCGGGCCCTCGGATCGATCGGGACCGACGCCCTCGCGTCCCGGCCCGACATCTCCCACGACACACTGATCGCGGCCGGCGAGCTGCTGCGGGCGCTGTCGGCGCCCGTCCGCATCTCGATCGTGCTCGAACTGCGCGAGTCCGCTCGTTGCGTGCACGAACTGGTCGGCGCTCTCGGGGTCACCCAACCACTCATCAGCCAGCATCTGCGAGTACTCAAGACCGCCGGCGTCGTGCGCGGCGAACGCTCGGGACGCGAAGTGCTCTACCACCTGGCCGACGACCATCTCGCCCATATCGTCGTCGATGCCGTTGCTCATGCACAGGAAGGACGATCGCAGTGACCTCCGCCCGCAAACCTCTCGTGGGGGTCCGCTCGACCCGTCAACGCAGCGCCATCGTCGACCTGCTCGACAACACCGAGGAGTTCCGCTCCGCCCAGGATCTGCACGACGAACTGCGCAAGCGCGGCGAAGGCATCGGCCTGACCACCGTCTACCGCACTCTGCAGTCGCTCGCCGAGGTGGGCAGCGTCGACGTGCTGCGTACCGACAGCGGCGAATCGCTGTTCCGGCGGTGCTCCTCCGGGCACCACCACCATCTCGTGTGCCGCCACTGCGGCTTCACGGTCGAGGTGGACGGCCCGGAGGTCGAACGCTGGTCGCACGAGGTGGCCGAGGCGAACGGCTTCGTCGACGTCAGTCACACCGTCGAGATCTTCGGCAACTGCCGGGACTGCGCACTCGTACAGGGCTGACCGCGGCGGTCAGCCGCAGTCGCAGTCCCCACAGCCGCAGCCGTCGACGAGCAGGTCCTCCTCGTCGCCATCGGCCTCACCGTCGAAGACCGACGCCTCGCCCCCGAGGCGTTGCGTCAGCGCGCGTGCCTGCTCGACGACCGGGACGAGCGACGCGACGGCCCGCACGAGATGGATCGGGACGAGCGGCGACGCCGCGACCCGCAACTCGACGGTGACCCGGTCCTTGTCGAGGACGAACTTCACCTCGGGAAACTCGACCTGCAGGTCGCCGAGGACCTCCGCCGCCCGGGTGCGGCCCGCGATGCCCTCGACCAGATACGTGGTGAGCAGCACGAAGCCACCCTCGGCGTCGACGGTCGCGTAGGTGAGCACGTCGTCGATCCAGATCGGGATCTCGCCGTCCTCGTCGGCTTCGGGAGCCTCCTCGAGGATCTCCGAAAGCGTCTCCACCACGGCGGCACGCAGCGTGTCGTCGTCCTCGGTGGGGATCGCGACGGCATGCGACCCGTCGGCGGCGACGACCTCCTCGGGGGTGGCCTCGGCGTCGGTGTCGGTCGTGGTCACGAATTCTCCTTCGGATCGGGGGTTCCTGCGACGGCACCGCGCGCGTCGGCGGCGCCGTCGAGCACGAGCAGCAACATGGTGGTCAGCGCCGTGTCGTCGAGACCGGTCGCGGGAAACGAGTACCGCAGTACGACGTCGGCCTCGGCGTCGCGTTCGACGAGGTGCACCGAGCCGAACTGCAGGGCGTCGGCAGCGGTCGCGACCCGGCTGCGCACGGCGTCGTCGAGCGGAAGATCCCATGCGAGCACTCCGGTGACGGAGACCACGTCGAGTCCTTCGGTGAGTGTGACGACCTGCAGCGCGAAGGGCACGGCGCCGTAGTCGAATCCGAACGAGCTGTCGCCGTTCGCTACGGACGACGGGGTGCGGACGTCGACGAAGGGCGTGAGGGCGACCGCGACCCGCTCGCGCAGGGAGGTCACTTCACACCGCCGAATCGCCGGTCGCGCGAGGCGTATTCGACGCATGCCGCCCACAGGTCGCGCCGGTCGAAATCGGGGAACATCGTGTCCTGGAAGACCAGTTCGGCGTAAGCGGACTGCCACAGCAGGAAGTTCGAGGTGCGCTGCTCGCCCGAGGGCCGCAGGAACAGGTCGACGTCGGGCATCTCGGGCTCGTCGAGATACCGCGCGACGGTCGACTCGGTGATGCGCTCGGGGTCCAGTTCACCGGCCGCGACACGCCGGGCGATCTCCCGTGCGGCGTCGGCGATCTCGGCGCGGCCGCCGTAGTTGACGCACATCGTGAGGGTCATGACGTCGTTGTCCTTCGTCAGCTCCTCGGCGATCTCGAGTTCCTTGATCACGCTGCGCCACAGGCGGGGACGGCGGCCGGCCCACCGGACGCGCACACCCATCTCGTGCATCTCGTCGCGGCGTCGCCGGATCACGTCGCGGTTGAAGCCCATGAGGAACCGGACCTCGTCGGGGCTGCGCTTCCAGTTCTCGGTGGAGAAGGCATAGGCCGACAGCCACTTGACGCCCATCTCGATGCATCCG
>NZ_AJVB01000464.1:0-3093 GCF_000278445.1 Rhodococcus sp. R1101 | reverse complement strand
ACCTGCCCGTGGGACCGGTGGGACTCACTCGGGGTAGGGCGAGTACTGCCGCTGACGCAACAACGTGGCCAGGTGCACGGCGTTCCGGGCGACGGATTCGGTGGTCGAGCGCACCGCTTCGGGGATCTCGTCGAGATCCTTGAAGTCGGTGCCCGACATCGCTTCGCCGTTCCAGTAGGTCGACCCCTGGGCGGGAATGGAGAATCCGATGTCGTTGAGGCTCTGGAACAGGTCGGCGACGATCTTGTGCGCACCGTCCTCGTTGCCGACGACTGCGGCGATCCCGACCTTGCCCACCATGCGTGGCCGGTTCTCGTCGTCGGTGTTCGACAGTTCGGCATCGAGCCGCTCGAGGACACGCTGAGCGACACTCGACATGTGTCCCACCCAGGTCGGTGTGGCGATGAGCAGGATGTCGGCCGAGCCGATGCGCTCGACGATCTCCGGCCACTGATCCCCGTCGCCCATGTCGGCTTCCACACCCGGCGCGACCTCGAAATCGACGACCCGGACCGTTTCGACGCTGACGTCGTGCTTCGACAGTGCGTCGAACACGTGCGCCACCATCTTGTCGGTGCTGGACTCGGCGGGAGACGGCTTGAGGGTGCAATTCAGTGCCACGGCGTGAAGTGCTGTCATGTGCCGTGGATACCCGCACACCGGGACGACAATCCCGTGTCCCCCATCGTGCGTCGCACGCTCAGCGTGCTCGTTCGGCCCAACGGTCGACGGCCGCCGAGAATTCCGACGACACGGGCAGAAGCGCGATCAGATCCGCCGGCCCCGGCTGCAGCGGGCCGAGTTCCTCGAGTCCGTGATTCGCGGTGGCGAAATGCTCGAACTGCAGGTCGGTGTGTGCGAGTGCAGCCCGCAGCGGTTCGACCTGCGCACAGCTGATGTTCAGATCCTTGTCGGAGCAGGTGAGCAGCACAGGGGTGTCGGCCGCCAACCGGGCGGCGAGTTCGACCGGATCGAGCTCGTCGGCCTCGGAGAGGAACTTGGCGTTCGCGGCATTCAGGCCGAGCTGTGCGACGACCGGGTGCTGGTCGGCCGGCACGGTGCCGGTCGTCCGCAACGATTCGACGGTGCGCGGAAGCTCGGCTCGCACGGCGTCGGTGTCGGCGCCGAGCTGCCCGGAATCGGCGAGCGCGGTGAGCTGGGCGGACAACAGATCCAGATAGCGCATCGGTAGCGGCGCCAACAGTGCGAAGCCGCTCCCGATGCCGCGATCGGCCAGTGCGAGTGCGGTCAGGCCCCCCTCGCTGTGTCCGAGGACGAGGATGTCCTCGGCGGCGACGCCGGTGCGTTCGCTGAGCAACCGCACGGCGGCCTCGGCATGATCGACCTGCTCGGTGAAGCCGTACTCGCCGACGGTCTCGGGGGTGTAGGTCCCGAGACCTGTCCGGCCGGCCCCGATCTTGTCGAATCGCAGGCTCGCGATGCCGTGGGCGGCGAGTGCGTCCGCGGAGCGCACCAGGGTGTCGGCCGCGGCGCCGGGCTGATTGCCGTTGCGATCGGTGGGGCCGCTGCCCGGAAGCAGCAGCGCGGCGGCGACCGTCGCACCGTCCGGACTGCGGAGACTGCCGTGGAAGGTGGTGCCGGCGGCCTCGAAGGTCACCGGGCTGTCGCTGCCGGTCGACACGGTGACCGAACCCGTATCGGGAAGAGCCGCGGCCGTTCCGGCGAGTGTCACACCTCCCGCGAGAACCAGCACGGGCACAGCAGCAGCACCGATCCACCTTCGCACGTTCCGCATGGGGCGAACCCTAGCAAAGGACTGCGCTGTGCCCGTGCCGAGCGAGCTGTGCCCGTGCGCAGTTCAGGGGAGGAGGGTGTCGATGAAAGTGTTGCTGAACACCCGATGCGGATCGAGGCGGTTGTACACCGCACGAGCCGAATCCCAGTTCTCGTCGGACGGTACGCCTTCCCGATAGGTCTCGGGTAGGCCCTGCGTCAGGATCTGCTCGTCCGTGTACGGCAGGTCGGGACCGAACGCCCAGCCCTTCGACCATTCGGGCCGGAAGGTCGAGTCGCTTCCGTTGTACCGCTGCCGCATCCACTGCTCCATTTCCCGGTAGAAGGCGAACATCCCGGGAGTGCCCGGAACGCCGAGGACGTTGAGCCAGATGGCCGTGTCCCATTCCGGGTGGTCGGGCCGCGGACGGGTCGAGGCGATCGTCGGAGGCCCTGCAGACGGGACGAGGACGTCCTCCGGCCGATCCAGTCCGCAACAACGGATTTCGACCGGGCCGTTGAGGGGGAACTGCCCCAGGCCGCGATAGTGCTCGATGCGTTCGGCGAACCAGTGGGTGAAGTCGTGGATCACGTTGGCGATGTTGGCCCGGTTCGTGAGCACCGCGCCGCCGCCCTCGGTGAGACGCAGAGTGGTCGCCTTGATGTAGAACTGCAGATCCTTCGACCAGCCCCAGATGTCGGACGATCCCGTCGCCGCGAGACCGGCCACCGTCACGCCGTAGTAGGTCTGCCCGAAAGCCGGTGCGATCGACGTGTTCCCGGCCGTGATCTGCCCCAGCAGGTCGGTGATCGGTTCGGGCACGTTGTCGGAGAACGGATAGTTGTACGGCCCGGTCACCTCCCGCGAGGTGGCCGGCTTCTCCGGCGCGAGCGACCACACCTTCATCCACGGTTTGTCCGTGAACGGATACCAGATCGCCTCGGCGCGACCCGCAGAGGCGACGAACGATTCGAAGGTCCGACCCGACGCTCCGGCCGGCGCGAACAGTTCCTGCCAGGAGACGTCGGTGAAGGACCGGCACCGCATCCGGTAGTTCGGTCCGGCCTGCAGGGTGACGGACGTGATGAACGTGCGGCCGAGGTGGGTGAGCAGGGGAGTGATCTCGGGGTCGGCGCGGGTGAACGTGCGCAGCGCGTAGGCGCTGCCGTCCCATACGACGGCAGTCAGCTCGGTGACGAGGTTGCTCATCGACCCGAAAGTGTGTCCGGGAAGGGGGATTCACCGTCCGCGGGCAGAGCGGCGCCGTGGGCGTTCACGGCGAGTGCCCCTGCGATCGACAACACCCCGGGCGCAGGCAGATTCGCGAGTCCGAGACCGTGGTCCTGCAGTGCCGCGGT
>NZ_AJVB01000463.1:0-3111 GCF_000278445.1 Rhodococcus sp. R1101 | reverse complement strand
ACCTCGCCGAGCATCTGCGCACCGATGGGCACGCCCGAAGCGAACAGGGCGAACAGCGGAACGCACAGGCCGGCGGACCACGGCTGGATGCGATGGACCAGCCGCTCGGCGGGTGCGTAGTCCTCGCCGGGATCGTTGCGTACACGTGTGAGCAGGCCGAGGAGGACCCCGGCGACGGTCGCGTGGATACCGGCGCTGTGCATGGCGTACCAGGTGAACAGTGCGAGCGGTACGTACAACCACGGGGTGGTGACGCGCTTCTGCTGCGCGAACCAGTACGCGGCCGCTGCGGCCACCGTGGCGAGCAACCACGCGACGGCGAGCCCCGAGGTGAACAGGATCGCGATGAGCGCGATGCCGATGAGGTCGTCGACCACGGCCAGGCTCAACAGGAACACTCGGGCGCTGGTGGGGATGCGGGAACCGGTGAGAGCGAGCACGCCGAGCGCGAAGGCGATGTCGGTGGCGACCGGGATCGCCCAGCCCCGGTCCATTCCCGGTGCACCCCAGCCGACGAAGGCCGCGATGAGGGCCGGCAGGATCACGCCGCCGGCTGCGGCGATCACGGGCAGGATCGCCTTCTTGCGGTCGGCGAGTTCACCCGTGACGAGTTCGCGTTTGAGCTCGAGGCCCGCGACGAAGAAGAAGACGGCGAGCAGGCCGTCCTTGGCCCAGTCGCCCACCGAGAGGTGCAGGTGCAGGGATTCCGGGCCGAAGGTGAAGTCCCGCAGCGCGATGTAGGAGTCCCCGAACGGGGAGTTGATCCAGATCAGAGCTATCGCTGCGGCGATGAGCAGCAGCGAACCACCCACCGTCTCGGTGCGGAGGAAGCGACCCAGAGGTGCGGTCCAGGTGGGCGAGGAGGTGTCGGACACGAGTGTCTTTCGGTCGGGGGAATACGGGCACGGCCGAGCCGTCGCCGACCAGACTTCCCGGCACACCCCGTCAGGAGTCTAACGGGGTACGGGTCGAGCAGACCCAGGGTGTCCGATTTGCGGGAGACGGAAACCGGGGTGTTCACTTTTCCTAGTAGTTGGGATTTTTTCTCACCATTTGGTTTCAAGTTCTGGAGTTGGTTCAGTGAGCACATCGGTCGGAGTGGAGGACGGCGGTTCCTCGATCGTCGCGGGTGTCCCGCGCCGGCGGATCGTCGTCGCCAGCATGGTCGGCACGTCCATCGAGTTCTACGACTTCTACATCTATGCGACAGCCGCCGTCTCGGTGTTCCCGCACCTGTTCTTCCCGCAGGGCAACAGCACGACCGCGCTGCTCGCCTCCCTCGCGACCTTCGGCATCGCCTTCGTCGCCCGTCCGGTCGGATCCGTGGTCTTCGGGCACTTCGGCGACCGCATCGGCCGCAAGGTCACCCTCGTCGGCTCGCTCCTGACGATGGGCATCGCGACCTTCCTCATCGGTCTGCTGCCGACCTACCACCAGGCCGGGCTCATCGCCCCGGCGTTGCTGGCGCTCATGCGTTTCTGCCAGGGTCTGGGTCTCGGTGGGGAATGGTCGGGGGCGGCGCTGCTCGCCACCGAGACGGCCGAACCCGGCAAGCGCGCCTGGGCGGCGATGTGGCCGCAGCTCGGCGCGCCCATCGGCTTCATCGGAGCCAACGGTCTGTTCCTGATCATCACGCTGGCGCTCGGCCACGACAACGGTGATCCCGACCTGTCGAGTGCCTTCCTCGAATGGGGCTGGCGCATCCCGTTCCTGCTCAGCGCCATCATGGTGATCATCGGCCTGTACGTGCGGCTCAAGCTCGAGGAGACGCCGGTCTTCGCCAAGGCCGTCGCCGAGGGCAAGAAGGTCAAGACGCCTCTCGCCGAGGTGTTCAAGACCAGCTGGCGTCAGCTGATCATCGGCACCTTCGTCATGCTCGCGACGTACACGCTCTTCTACATCATGACCACCTGGGTCCTGAGCTTCGGAACGGGCAAGACCCCTGCCGAAGGCGGCCACGGCGCCGGATTCCAGTACGCGGACTTCCTCGTGCTGCAGCTGGTCGCGGTGCTGTTCTTCGCCGCGGCCGTGCCCCTCGCCGGATGGCTCGCCGACCGCTACGGCCGCCGCTCGACCCTGCTCGTCGTCACGGGCGCGATCATGGTGTTCGGCCTGTGCTTCCAGTTCCTGCTGTCGAGCGGTGGCATGAGCTCCGGCCGCATGCTGTTCTTCCTCATCGTCGGCATGCTGCTCATGGGTCTGACCTTCGGGCCGCAGAGCGCGATCCTGCCCGAGCTGTTCCCGACGAACGTCCGCTACACGGGTTCCGGAATCTCGTACAACGTGTCGAGCATCCTCGGTGCCGCGGTGGCCCCGTTCATCGCGACCTGGCTGGCCACGAGCTACGGCGTCGGTTGGGTGGGCATCTACCTGCTGATCGCCGCGGCGACGACCTTCGTCGCGCTGCTCATCGTCAAGGAGACGCGCGACCGGTCGCTCGACGAGGTGTAGTCGTACCGACAGCGAAAGGCCCCTTCCCGATCCGATCCGGAAGGGGCCTTTCCTCGTACGGGACTACTTGCCGCGGATCGCGTCGAAGACGGCCGGATCGACCAGGGTCGAGGTGTCGCCGAGCTCGCGGCCCTCGGCGACGTCGCGCAGCAGGCGGCGCATGATCTTGCCCGACCGGGTCTTCGGCAGTTCCGGCACCACGGTGATCTGGCGCGGCTTGGCGATCGGTGAGATCTCCACCGCGACGTGATCGCGCAGTTCCTTGATGAGCGTGTCGCCGGTGTTCTCGACATGCTCGCGCAGGATCACGAACGCGACGATGCCCTGACCGGTGGTCTCGTCCGCCGCACCGACGACCGCGGCCTCGGCGATGGACGGGTGCGACACGAGCGCCGACTCGACCTCCGAGGTGGAGATGCGGTGGCCGGAGACGTTCATGACGTCGTCGACGCGGCCGAGCACCCACAGTGCGCCGTCCTCGTCGTAACGCGCACCGTCACCGGCGAAGTACCAGCCCTGCTCGGCGTAGCGCGACCAGTAGGTCTCGCGGTAACGCTGATCGTCGCCCCAGATGCCGCGCAGCATCGCCGGCCACGGCTCGTCGAGGACCAGATAACCGTTACCACCCGGACCGAGAGACTCGGCCTCGTCGTCGACGAT
>NZ_AJVB01000462.1:0-3118 GCF_000278445.1 Rhodococcus sp. R1101 | reverse complement strand
GCGCAGGTCGCCTCGGTGAGGCCGTATCCCTCGACCATGACGAACCCGAAGCGGTCGTGGCACCGCTGCAGCAGTTCCTTCGGGACCGGAGCCGCGCCGCACACCACGAACCGCAGCGACGAGGTGTCGGGCCGGACGGTGTCGGGCAGCGCGGCAAGCATCGCATAGATCGCGGGTACAGCGGAAAAGTATGTGGGGCGGAGCTTTTCCACGTGGTCGAAGAATCGGCTCGCGGAGAACGATCCGATCACACTGAGCTGTCCGTGCGAGCGCCAGACCGCCAGTGCGCTCACCATGATCGCGTTGACGTGGAACAGCGGCAGGACCAGCATGCAATGGTCGTCGGCTGTGAGACCGAAATGGTGCGCCATCGTCGACGACATGGCCTCGGCATTGTCGTGATCGAGTATCACGCCCTTCGGCCGGCCGGTGGATCCGCTGGTATAGATGACCAGGCTCGGTTCGTCACCGCGCAGGGCCACGGGTTCGGGGCCGTCGCCCTCGACGGCGAGATCGTCCACGGTGATGCTCGACCGGCCGCCGTCGGGCGCGTCGGTTCCGTTGTTGACGACGAGGACAGCACCGGAGTCCGAGATCTGATAAGCCGCTTCCGATTCCGTGAACGCCGGATTGACGGGCGTCGCGGCAGCACCGAGACGCCACGCCGCGAGCATGGCCACCAGCAGTTCGACCCGGTTCGGCAGCATGATCGCGACGACGTCGCCCGCACCGACGCCGTGTCGCGCGAACTGCGCTGCGACAGCGCGGGTTCGGTCGTCGAGCCGGGCGTAGGTGAGTTCGAGCCTGTCGTCCCGGACCGCCGTGCGAGTGCGATCCTCGGCGGGGACATTCCAGGGGAGAAAGGGAAAGCGGGAGAAGGGCATCTACAGCTCCTCGGTCCGACGAGCACGTATCGGTTGTGATGCACGACATTATGCGGCCGGCGTGATCCAAGACACGTCCCCGCGAGACCAACTTCGACGCTGCCGTTGTCGAATCTGCACAAAAATCGGGTCAACGACGGGACGCGCGCTTCCCCATGGGCATCAGCACGGGTCGTCCGAGCACGTGACAGACGTGCAGAGCCAACTCGAGATCCAACCGGTTGTCGGAGATGGGCCGTCCCCGTTCCTCCTCCGCCTTCTGCAGCCGGTACTTCACGGTGTTCCGATGAAGGACGAGTTCCTCGGAGGTCTGCACATAGCTTCCGCCGGTCCGCAGGAACATCCGCGTCGTGTCCCGCAGACGCTCCGCGGCCGGGTTGTCGATCGCGAGTCGGCCCAGCGTATCGGCGACGAAACGCCTGGTCGTCGCGAGGTCGCGTGCCAGCACCGCCGTCGCGGACATGCCGTCCTCTCCGTAGTACACCGCTCGGCTGTGCGGAACGGTCGCGGTGCTCGCGACGATCCGCACCGCTTCGGCCTGCTCGTGGCTGCGCCGGAACCCCGCGACCCCGACCCCCGGCTTCCCGAATGTCACGCGCAACCCGGGGACGGCCTGCACAACGGTCCGGAGGCGTGGCACGTCGACGACCGTGCCACCCGCCGTCGTCGTCCACAACCAGGCCGTGCGGCGATCCACCGGGACGAGCAAAGGCGACCCTCCCCACCGGCCGCGACCGTGAGGGTCTCCGCTGCCGCCGCGAGGGTCGGGGTCTGGTCCGCGCCCTGGGCCGGGCCTTCGATCCACGCGATCGCACCGAGGTGGGTTCCGTCGAGCCGGTAACCCGTCTTCGTCGCGAACTCCTCGGTATCGAACGCACCGCCGCTCAACACCTGTTCCACCAGCGCCGACGTCACGTTCTCGGACTGCCGGACCAGCACCCGCTGCTCTTCTTCGTGAGCGTCGAGCACGACGCGCGTCATCCAGTCCACATACTTGTGCATCCACCCGGCGAAATGGTGGAGCAGCTCGAGTTTCAGGTCGGGCGCACAATCGAGCTGCTGGATCTCCGCGAACATCTGGTTGAACAGGTCGTCGGAGCCGATGTGGTAGGCCCGGCGCAGCGCAGCCGCAGGAACGCCGTGCCGCGCGAGCCTGACCGCATACTCCGTGGCGGCGGTGATCGGCTGGATACGATCGAGCGGGATGTCGTTGCTGATCATGTGCAGGATGGTGGCGACGTTGCCCTCCACGCTCGCGCGCAGCATGTCGGTCAATTCGGACTCGCCGAGATCTTCGACGGCCGACTCGATCGCCGCGTCCATGCTCGCGACGATCTCGTCGGACCGCCGCTGCATCCGCTCGCCGACCACCACCACGAGTTCCTGCACATCGGCGGCACGCGTGTCCTTCGACGGAGTACCGCGTCCGGCGTCATCGCTCATTGCACTCGTCTACCAGAAAACTCTCGTGCACAGTGTGCGATCACCACACCACCGACGAGGTCCTACACGAACGTCAGCCCGCGGCGTCGTCCTGACATGCCGCACAGCCTCCGGCAACGAAGGCCGACAACGGCATCATGTAGCGCAGGAACAACACCTTCTTCGGCACAGTGGTATCGCCCCACGGCAGTACGGTCACGGTCGGATCGACGACCGAGGGAAGGTCGGACGGCGCGGCGATCGCATACGTGTAGTAACCCGACGCGTCGAGTGCGCGATGATCTGGTCGAAGCCTGCCTGTGCGAGCTGTGCGGCGGGTCCGGTACAGGAAGTTCGGGTCGAACGGCTGCTCGCACGGTTGCCTGAGCATCGTCGCCCCGCCGAGGCGCCTGGTCACCTCGGGGCAACGGCACGCCGTCGCTGAGCGATGCGGCGTCGTCGGGCACGGACACGCGGATGGTCAGAAGCCCACCGGGGTGCTCTGCCCCTCCGGACCACCGCGGATCTCGTTGCGCGCGTGGCCCGCCGGACCGGGTACCACAGTGGCATGCCACTTCTGCTGTGACGGACGGCGATTCCGCGCCGCTGATTCCGCGAACGGATTCCCGCTACCCGGATCCGGCACGATCATGTCGTCACGCAGCAAATCGACGGTGTCGAAGTTCGTGCCGTAGGTGTCGAGCGAGAAGTACCGCGCGGCCGGATAGGTGCCGGACACCTCGATCGAGTCGCCCGGGCCCAGCGCAGAAGGCCGGTTCGGCACCGTCGGCCGGGGGCACGGCGAGCGTGAC
>NZ_AJVB01000461.1:0-3135 GCF_000278445.1 Rhodococcus sp. R1101 | reverse complement strand
GCGAGGGACCGGGAGGGCGCGCGATCGACGTGCCGACGGGACGGACGACCACCTCACGACAGTCGTTCGCCACTCTCCTCCGGCACATCCGGCCCCAACTGGAGGAAACGGGTGACTATCGCCGCACGGTGAAGATGTCGGAGAAGATCTTCTCGCGCGGCACCGGCGCGATGCTGCAACGCCGCGCATTCGAACGCCGCCACGACCCCGCCGATGTCGTCGACGCCCTGACACGGCAGTTCGTGGCCGAGCCGTGGGCGCACACCGTGTCCGGGGGCGCCCACCCGGCACCCGACGTGCCGGCGGTGTGAGTCGCCCGGTCGCGGGCTGCCCGGCGCACACCGTCGTTTGACAGCTCCCATGTCGGGTATCCGCGTCGACACGAACGACGACGAGGGAGCACAAGTGCGCGCGATGGTCTATCGCGGCCCGTACCGGGTTCGCGTCGAAGAGAAGGACATCCCCCGGATCGAACATCCGAACGACGCGATCGTGCGCGTCGAACTGGCGGCGATCTGCGGCTCCGACCTGCATCTCTATCACGGCATGATGCCCGATACCCGTGTCGGTACGACGTTCGGCCACGAGTTCGTCGGCGTCGTCCACGAGGTGGGCCCGTCGGTGCGGAATCTGAAACCCGGGGATCGGGTCATGGTCCCGTTCAACGTCTTCTGCGGGTCGTGCTTCTTCTGCGTGCGCGGGTTGTACTCGAACTGTCACAACGTCAACCCCAACGCGACCGCGGTCGGAGGCATCTACGGCTACTCGCACACCTGCGGGGGTTACGACGGCGGCCAGGCGGAGTTCGTGCGGGTGCCGTTCGCCGACGTCGGCCCCACCCTCGTCCCCGACTGGATGGACCGCGAGGACGCCCTGATGCTCACCGACGCTCTCGCGACCGGCTACTTCGGTGCCCAGCTCGGCGACATCGCCGAGGGCGACACGGTTGTGGTCTTCGGCGCCGGACCGGTGGGCCTCTACGCCGCGAAGTCCGCCTGGTTCATGGGTGCCGGCCGGGTCATCGTGATCGACCACCTCGAATACCGGCTGGAGAAGGCCCGGACCTTCGCGCACGCGGAGACCTACAACTTCGCGGAGTACGACGACATCGTCGTCCATCTGAAGAAGATCACCGGTCATCTCGGGGCGGACGTCGCCATCGACGCGGTCGGCGCGGAGGCCGACGGGAACTTCCTGCAGCACGTCACCGCTGCGAAACTGAAGATGCAGGGCGGATCGCCGGTGGCGCTGAACTGGGCGATCGACGGTGTCCGCAAGGGCGGCACCGTCTCGGTGATGGGCGCCTACGGTCCGATCTTCAGTGCCGTGAAGTTCGGGGACGCGCTGAACAAGGGACTGACGCTGCGAATGAACCAGTGCCCCGTCAAACGTCAGTGGCCCCGCCTGTTCGAACACGTCCGCAACGGCTATCTGAAACCGAACGACATCGTCACGCACCGCGTTCCGCTCGAACACATCGCGGAGGCATATCACATGTTCTCGTCGAAACTCGACGGGTGTATCAAGCCGATCATCGTCACCGACGGGAGCTGAGGAGGATCCGCCATGGCCTACACCGCAGACAAGCCCGAACCCCCCGAGAGCCCCGACCGGTTGCGCGCTCGCATTCCCGGATGGGGAGTCGACCTGGATCCGCGCGACCGCCCGTCCGTCCCGAAGGAACGATTCGCTCCCGAAGCCACCGGCGCGCACTGGGATTTCCCCGAACGCCAACCGGGCTACGAGAACCGCGAGCGCTCCATCGAGCACGCCTTCGTCACGCCGGTGTTCGGCACCACGGCACCGCTGAAAGGACTGTCGGGTGCCGTGCGCAGGCACGCCTACCGCCGGTACAGCGAAGGCCGGGCCGCGCACTGGCTGCTCCTGATCGGTGCCGACCGCATCGACGTCGCCGAGAGCCGCGTCCGCGCCCTGATGCAGGGCCGGCCCGACAATCCGGTGACCGAAAGCGGACTCCGGGCGGAGATCACCGCGCACGGCGGGGCGTCGAGGCGCCGCGGTTCGCGTGCCGACGTCAACCATCAGTGGCTCGACCCGCTCGTCTCGGGGGCACCGTGGATCGCCGCAGCCGGACTGGGGGCGGTGGCCGTGGGCCGGTGGAGAGGTCGGGCGCGGACGTGACGGCCTGCATGTGGGACGACTCCGAAGCCGGCAACGACGTGTCACCTTTTCGACTCGATAGTGCAAAGCGAGAGCAAAGCGCAGGTGTCCGACGATCACGATATGAGACGGTGCCTCATGTGAAGGACACCCCCGACGACCGCGCGCGGGCCCACTCCCCGGGTTCCTCCGTCGTCGCCGCGATCCTTCTCGATGCCACCCCCGACTGGGATCGGGTCGCCGCGGTGCTCGCGCCCGGTAATCACGAGTCGCCCGGTTTCCGGCACCGGGTGGTGGAACTTCCGTTCGGCCTCGACCCGCCGCGTCGCGCCGGACATCCCGACTCGGATCCGCCGTGGCATCTCGACCGGGTCGCGCTGGCCGCCCCGGCGAGTTTCGAGGAAGTGCTCGCCTACGCCCGCTCGGCGCCCGACCCTTCCGGTCTCCGGCACCCCCGCTGGGAACTGACCCTCCTCGACGGCTTGGACGGCGGCCAATCGGCACTCGTGATCCGCCTTCGGCACCTCGGCTCCACGCCGGCGTCCGGGCAGGCCGACTCGATGTTGTCATGGGCGAGGTCGGTCTCCGAGCAGGGTGCCGAATCGTTCCGCACCGCGGCGCACATGTTCACCTCGCTGAGCACCGGATTGATCAACGCTCTGCTCGGACGTACCGGTGACCGTGCCGAGGAGCCCGCGCCCCGCCCTCCGCGGCTGCACGTACTCGACGCGGATCTCGCCGCATTGCGACGCGCCTGCGAACGTGCGGGCTGTCGTGTCCCGAGCGGTTTCACCGCGGCGATGCTCCTCGCATACAGCGAATACCGACGGCGGCACGGACGCACGATGGACGGCCTGCGCGTCGTCGTCCCGGGACCGGAGGGTGGAGCGATCCCCATGACCCCCGAGGACGCGGCAGACCTCCACGCACTGGATACGGTCGACCTCATGCGACGGATCGACGTCTCGTTCCCGCCCTCCGCCGGGAGTCCGGCGGCGTCCTCCGCCGGGGCCT
>NZ_AJVB01000460.1:0-3139 GCF_000278445.1 Rhodococcus sp. R1101 | reverse complement strand
CCCACGGCAGATACGAGACGTCGGAGTCCTCCCCCATGCCGGTGGGCAGTTCGACGCCGGGGGCGAGAGCGCCGACGCGTTCGCTCCAGTCCGCCGGGATCGGCGTGCTCGGGTCGATCTCGCGGTCCAGCGCCGCCGCGATCAGGTGCGTCCATGCGCGAGGAACCACCCGCACGAGGCCGTACCCGCCACCGCCGACGGCGAGCCAGCGGCCTTCGCAGTAGCGATCGGCGAGATCCCGCATCGCGAGATACGACGCGCGTTGACCGTCGACGGTGAGCGAGAGGTCGGCGAGGGGATCCTCGCGGTGGCTGTCGGCTCCGCACTGACTGATGAGGATCTGCGGGCGGAACGCCGCGACAGCGCCCGGCACGACGGCGTGGAAGGCGCGCAACCACAACGCGTCCACGGTGCCCGGCAGGACGGGAAGGTTGATCGCGGTGCCCTCGGCCGGGCCTGCGCCGACCTCGCTGGACCATCCGGTGTTGGGCCACAGGGTCGCGGGATGCTGGTGCAGCGAGATGGTGAGGACCCGGGGGTCGCCGAGGAATGCGTGCTGCACGCCGTCACCGTGGTGGGCGTCGACGTCGATGTAGGCGATGCGGTCGTAGCCGTGGTCGAGCAACCACGAGATCGCGATGGCGGCATCGTTGTAGACGCAGAATCCGGCGGCCCAGTCGGCCATCGCATGGTGCATGCCGCCGCCGATGCTCACCGCGCGCCGGGCCCGGCCGCTCGCGATCTCGCGCGCGGCCGCCAGCGTGCCTCCGGCGAGGGTCGCGCTGGCCTCGTGCATGCGGGGGAAGATCGGGTTGTCCTCGGTTCCGAGACCGTGCGGGGCGTCGGCCGGAGGTGCCGCTCCCTCCGGGGCGGAACCCGCGCGCTTGACTGCGTCGACGTAGGACGCGGTGTGGATGCGCAACAGATCGGTGTCGTCCGCAGGGGACGGACGGACCGTCTCGACGCCTTCGAGGAGACCGAGACTGCGGGACAGCGCCATCGTGAGATCGAGACGCGTGGGGTTCATCGGATGCGTCGGACCCCACCGGTAGTCGAGGTAGTCGGGGCTCCACACCACTATCCGATCGCCGCTCAGCTGTGTCGTACCGCCCGCCGCGGTGGAGCTCGTGGTCATGGACACAGACGCTACTGCGCCGCCCACGGACATGCGAGCCTCGGAGCGCGCCCCCACCGTCCTGTTCGCACGGTTAGAATCGGCCCGGACGAAGGGGTGTGAGAGTGAAGGACCTGGTCGATACAACGGAGATGTATCTCCGGACCATCTACGACTTGGAAGAGGAAGGCGTGGTGCCGCTGCGCGCGCGCATCGCCGAACGCCTCGAGCAGAGCGGACCGACGGTCAGCCAGACCGTGGCCCGCATGGAACGCGACGGTCTGCTCCGTGTCGCCGGCGACCGGCACCTGCAGCTCACCGAGAAGGGTCGCGATCTCGCGGTGTCCGTGATGCGCAAGCACCGGCTCGCGGAACGGCTTCTCGTGGACGTGATCGGTCTCGACTGGGAGAACGTGCACGCCGAGGCGTGCCGTTGGGAGCACGTGATGAGCGAGGAGGTCGAACGCCGCCTCGTCGAGGTGCTCAACAACCCGACCACCTCGCCCTACGGCAACCCGATCCCGGGGCTGGCGCAGCTGGGTCTCGACCGTACGGCGGCCCTCGACGAGAAGCTGGTGCGGCTGACGGAGATCCCCCACGGCAAGCCGACCGCCGTCGTGGTGCGCCGGCTCGCCGAGTACGTCCAGTCCGATCCGGAGGTCATCGCCCGGCTGCGTGAGGCCGGTGTCGTCCCGGACGCGCGGGTTACAGTCGAGACGCGACCGGGCTCGGTGTCCATCACCGTGGCCGGTCACGACAGCTTCGAGCTTTCCGACGAGATGGCCCATGCCGTGCAGGTGAAGCAGGTCTGACACAGACCCCTTTTCGCATGTCCGGTACGGGCATGCGAAAAGGGGATGTACAGCGTGAGACTTCTGGTGACCGGCGGCGCCGGCTATGTGGGCAGCGTGTGCACGACCGTGCTGCTCGAACAGGGCCACGACGTCGTGGTCGTCGACGATCTGTCCACCGGGAATGCCGAAGCGGTACCGGCGGGCGCCGAGTTCGTCGAGGGCGACATCGCGGCCGTCGCCGACGATCTGCTGTCCGGAACCGGTCCCCGCTTCGACGGCGTCCTCCACTTCGGAGCGCAATCACTGGTCGGTGAGTCGGTGGAGTGCCCCGAGAAGTACTGGCAGGGCAACGTGGTGACCACCCTCTCCCTGCTCGAGGCCATCCGCCGCTCGGGTACGCCGCGACTGGTCTTCTCCTCGACCGCCGCGACCTACGGCGAGCCCGAGAGCGTGCCGATCACCGAGGACGCGCCCACCCGTCCCACCAACCCGTACGGGGCGTCGAAGCTCGCCATCGATCACGCGATCTCGTCCTACGCACACGCGCACGGTCTCGCCGCGACGAGCCTGCGGTACTTCAACGTCGCCGGCGCCTACGGCGGCGCCGGCGAGAACCGGGTCGTCGAGACGCATCTGATCCCGCTGGTGCTGCAGGTCGCTCTCGGTGTGCGCGATCGCATCTCCGTGTTCGGCACCGACTGGCCGACCAAGGACGGCACCGCGGTGCGCGACTACATCCATGTCAAGGATCTCGCCGACGCCCACGTGCTGGCATTGACGAAGTCCGAACCCGGCCGGCACGGCATCTACAACCTCGGCAGCGGAGAAGGTTTCACCGTCCGCGAGGTCGTCTCGGCCTGCGAGCGGGTCACGGGCCTTCCGATCGCAGCGGTCGACGCACCGCGCCGCGCCGGTGATCCGGCCGTTCTCATCGCCTCCAGCAGCCGCGCGATGTCCGAACTCGGGTGGAACCCTCAGCACACCGATCTCGACGAGATCGTCTCCGACGCGTGGGAGTTCACCCGGTCCCTCGGCGACCGACTGCACGCCGTTCGGCGCCGCTGAGCGCTGTGCGGTGTGAACCGCGTGCACGATAGCCGTCAGGACGACTCGTCGTCGCGCGGCAGCCCGAGTCCCAATCTCATCGCGATCTCGTGGCCTGTCTCGGCGAGGCCGCGGATCGCATCGGGCCGCAGCCCCGCCTGCAACGCCTGGTCCAGCAGATCCGAAA
>NZ_AJVB01000459.1:0-3150 GCF_000278445.1 Rhodococcus sp. R1101 | reverse complement strand
AGCGCCGCGACGATGTCTTCGCGGACCGGCGGTGAGGCCGTGGCGGTGAGAGCCACGAGGGGTGGGCGACCGAGCGTCTCGACCACGTCTCCCAGGCGCAGGTATTCCGGTCTGAAGTCGTGACCCCACATCGAGACGCAGTGCGCCTCGTCGACGACGAGGAGCGAGACCTGCACGTCGCGCAGACGGCCCAGGACCTCGTCCTTGACGAGTTGTTCCGGAGCGAGGAAGACGTAGTCGGCATCGTGTTCGAGCACGGCACGCCAGTTCGCCTCGTTCTCGGACTCGGGCTGGCGCGAATTGATGGCGACCGCATCGGGCGCCTCCGAGTGGTCGAGACCGGCGATCTGATCGTTCTGCAGCGCGATCAGAGGCGAGACGACCACGGTCACCCCCGGTAGCAGCAACGAGGGCACTTGATAGATCGCGGATTTCCCGGATCCGGTGGCCATGACGGCAAGGACGTCGCGTCCGTCGAGCAGCGGCGCCATGGCGTCCAGTTGCTCGGGGCGCAGAGCGCTCCAGCCGAAGACATTCTGCGCGGCGGCACAGAGTTCCTTGCGTGCCTCGTCCGACGCTCGTTCGGGCGAGGATCGATACATTTTGTGCTGCAAGTGAACTCCAGATTCCGTGTGGACTGCCCGGGTGGGGCGAGCGCGGGATGCCTGCCGCATACCCGGGGACGCGCCCGACCCAAACGGCTCGCGGATCCCGTGCCTGCCGTGTCGGTCCGGCCGGGTGTGGGTACCCGCGCTCCATACGTGCCGAGGAGGAGAGATGAACGATGCTCGACCCCGTGCTCTGGTGACCGGAGCCTCGCGAGGGATAGGCCGGGAGCTGGCCGCCCTGTTCGCGGCCGACGGCTACGATCTCGTCCTGGCAGCGAGATCGGGCGCGCTGGACTCGGTCGCCGCCGACCTGGAGAAGACCGGGGTGGACGTGGTGGCGGTCCACGCCGACCTGCGGACGCCGGACGGCGTCCGGGCGGTCCACGAGGCCGCGACAGCCGAGGGCCGCATTCCGGCCGCCGCCGCGCTCAACGCCGGTGTCGGGGCCGGCGGCGCATTCGTCGACGCAGAGCTCGAGGACGTGCTCTCGATCGTCGACGTCAACGTGCGCTCGACGGTGCATCTGGCGCACCTGTTGCTGAACGACATGCTGCAGGCGGGATCGGGCCGCATGCTGATCACATCGTCGGTCGTATCGACGATGCCCGGCCCCTACCAGGCCGTGTACAACGCGTCCAAGGCCTTCGTGCAGTCCTTCGCCGACGGTGTCCGGAAGGAGTTGGACGGCAGCGGGGTCACGCTCACGTCGATGCTGCCCGGGGCCACCGACACCCATTTCTTCGCGCGTGCCGGGATGCTCGACACCCTGCTGGGGAAGTCCCCCAAGGACGATCCGGCCCATGTGGCCCGGGACGGCTATGCCGCGCTGATGCGCGGCGAGCGGAACGTGGTGCCCGGTTCCCTCCTCGCCAAATCCATGGCGGTCTTCGGTACGGTGGCGCCCGACGCCGTGACCTCGGCCGTCCACCGGGTCCTGGCGAAGCCGCGATCGGAGAGATGAGCCCGCGACGAGAGGACCGGTCAGGCGGATCTCGTCCGTGCGGCCGGGCGGGTGGGATGGTCGTAGCGCACCAGCACGTCCGCATCCGTCTCGCCGTGCTCGAGCAACGCGGTGATCGTCCAGTGATCCCCGGCGCGCGTACGTCTTTCGAGCGCCCCACGCGACATCGTCAGGGAAACGGTGACATCGAAGTCGAGCCCGCGGCCGAGGAGCATCGGACCGGCGACGACGAGAACCTGGTCGTGCGCCGCCGGCCGTGGGAGTTCGCGTGCCGAGCGGTCGGTGTCCTCGTCCCACAGGCGAGGAAGCCATCGGCGCTGTTCGTGCAATGCTCGCACCACCTCCCGATCGAGTGCTGCGTAGTCGAACCAGTCGTGCCGGTAGCTGTGCGGATCGGTCCGCCCGTGCTCGAGCCGGAGGGACGCCGGCCGGACGAAGTCGTGGAGTGAGACGACGTCGGCGGCACGGCCCCGTGTTCGCAGTTCCGTCGTGATTCGGCGCGCGAGTTCCACCGGGTCTGCCGCGTCGGGTGCACTCACGGCGACGCATACGGTTCCGGTGAGCGATTCGGCACGGTCGGCGACGGAGACCGTGAGGGCCTCGGGGGTGAGGGGAGTGAACGAGGGCATCGGTCGTCGCTCATGCCCTTCTGCGGGTGAGGATCACCAGGGTGCGTCGTTGCCGTCCGGTACCGGTGTGTCGAGAAGCCGGTCGAGCCAGAGCACCGCTTCGACCAAGGCTTCCATCTGCGATGCCCAGTCCATCGCGAAGACCACCTCGTCGAGGTCGCTGCGGGCCGCGGCGGAGTCGCCGGCGAGTGCATCGACGACGGCCTTCATCACGGTGCTCTCCGGCTGCGGAAGTTCCTCCGGCCGGACGTGACGGCCGCTCTCGGTCCGGATGGTCAGTTCGAAGGACTCGTCGCCGCGCACCTGCGGGCCGATCTTGTCGACCACGACGTCGGCGATCGTCGAGACCGTCCACCTCAGCACGCCGCCGTACAGCGGGGGAGTGATCCGGGACGGCGACTCCGAACCGGCGCTCGACACCAGTGCCGCGACCTCTTCGGTCAGTTCGCTGTAACCGTTCTCGTGGGCGAGAGCGAGAAGGCGTCCTCCCATCACCGCGTCGCTGCGTGTGATTCCGGCTCGTTCCTCGTGCATGGGCACCGAATGCCCCATTTTGTGTCCCATCACACATCGGCATTGCGCGGGTTGTGCGGTGACCACGGTCGAGAGAGTGAGGCGTATCACATCCGAGCGCTATTCTGAGGTCATGAAGCACATCGCCACTGGGCCGAAGGACGTCACGGTCGGTGTCGGGGACACGATCGAACTGCACCTTCCCGAGAACACCTCCCGGGACTACTGCTGGTCGACGTCGAGGGTCGGAGAAGGACTCGTCCTGCGCGACATCCGATTCCTGCCGTCGAAGAATCCGCTGCCGGGAGGGGCCGGTGAACGGGTCTTCAGTTTCACGGCACGCCGCGCCGGCACCTGGCCCATCTCCCTGCGCATGCGCAAGCACGCCGACCTGATCGCCGACAGCGCGAACATGACCGTCACGGTCGCGTGAGGGCGT
>NZ_AJVB01000458.1:0-3163 GCF_000278445.1 Rhodococcus sp. R1101 | reverse complement strand
CATGATCAACGACCGCTGCGGGTGCGTGTGCGCCTGCTCCGGGGTGATGCGCCCCTCGTCGACCAGCGACTGCACGAAGGTGTCGTCGCGGGTGATCTGGGTGAGCTGGTCGTCGCGCAGCAGATAGGCGCGGGAATCGCCGATGTGGGCGAGTCCGAGCTTGCTGCCTGCGAACAGGATGGCCGTGAGCGTCGTGCCCATGCCGTCGAGTTCGGGCTCTTCTTCCACCTGATCGGCGATCGAGGCATTGCCTTCGCGGACGGCCGCGGCGAGCTTGCCGAGGAGGTCGCCGCCGGGCTCGTCGTCGTCGAGATGGGCGAGCGCCGCGATCATCAGCTGTGAGGCGACCTCACCTGCTGCGTGACCACCCATGCCGTCGGCGAGGGCGAGCAGGCGGGCGCCGGCGTAGACGGAGTCCTCGTTGTTGGAGCGCACGAGGCCGCGGTCGCTGCGGGCGGCATAACGGAGTACGAGGGTCACGGGCGGAGCTCGATCACGGTCTTGCCCACCCGAACCGGGGTTCCGAGTGGGACACGGACGGCGGTGGTGACCTTTGCGCGGTCGAGATACGTGCCGTTCGTCGACCCCAGGTCTTCGACGTACCAGTCGGAACCTCGGGGCGACAACCGTGCGTGGCGCGTGGATGCGTAGTCGTCGGTCAGCACGAGTGTGGAGTCGTCGGCACGGCCGATGAGAACCGGTTGGGTGCCGAGCGTGATCCGGGTGCCTGCCAGCGCGCCCTGCGTGACCACCAGGTACTTGGCGGTCTTGTTACGGCTCAGCGTCGGCAGCACCGACTGCTTGGGGGAGTAGCGCGGGAGCGGGCGTGCGGCACCGGCATAGATGTCGGACCGGAGCGTGCGCAACACCGCCCACACGAACAACCACAGCAGGAGGAGGAATCCCGCTCGGGTCAGCTGCAGAATCAGCCCCTGCACGGTGCATCCTCCTTCGGGGTAGTAGACCGGTCGTGGTCTTCCGGGTCGTGCGGTCACTCACAATACGGACACCGGACGACTCCATGCAGCGTCCGACGCGCTGCGACACGCGTCGGACGGTATGAACGGGTCCGGTAGGTCTTTCGATACCGGCTGATCAGAGGATGCGCACGAGGATCTCGGAGTGCCCGGCGCGAATCACGTCACCATCGGCGAGCTGCCAGTCCTGAACGGAGGCGCCGTTGACCGTCGTGCCGTTCGTCGAGCCGAGATCGGAGAGCATCGCGACCTGGCCGTCCCAGCGGATGTCGATGTGGCGACGCGAGACACCGGTATCGGGGAGGCGGAACTGTGCGTCCTGGCCGCGGCCGATGATGTTGCTGCCCTCGCGGAGCTGGTAATAGCGGCCGCTGCCGTCCTCGAGCTGGAGGGTCGCGGTCAGCACACGACCGGCCGCCGGCGACTGGTAGCCGCCCTGCTGGTAGCCCTGGTCGTAGCCGGGTGCCGCAGCGGCGTAACCCTGGTCGTAGCCCTGCTGCGCGCCGTACTGCTGGTCGTAGCCCGGCTGTGCGTAGTTCTGCTGACCGTACGCCTGCTGGTCGTAGCCACCCTGCTGGTAGCCCTGATCCTGGTAACCCTGGTCGTAACCGGGCTGCGCGTAACCCTGCTGGTCGTAGCCGGCCTGCCGGCCGTACGCCTGCTGGTCGTAGCCACCCTGCTGCGGGTAGTCGCGGCCGTAGTCCTGGCTGTACGCCTGGGGCTGGGCATCCTGGGCTCCGTAGGCCTGCTGGTCGTAGCCGGCCTGCTGGTAGTCCTGCTCGCTGTAGGCCTGGCCGTACGCCTGCTGGTCGTATCCACCCTGCTGGTCGTAGCCGCCCTGGCCCTGGTCGTAACCGGCGTTCCCGTAGCCCTGGTTGTAGCGCTGCTCCTGGCCGACGTGCGCGTGACCGTTGCGTGCGTACTGCGGTTCCGCCTCGGCGGGGTCACGGCTGGGGTCGTAGCCGGGGTTCTGCGTCATGGGGCCAGCTCCTGGTTCAGAGGTCGCGGGTGGGCGGTTCTGTGGGTTCCGTGGTGACGGAGCACGCGTCGCTGAGCGCCCCGCATCGGGATCTACCGAGCCGCGAGTCCGGAACTGCCCGGTGTGCAGTGCCGACGACGACTCGAAGACGACTTGGATCTCACCGTATGTCTGCCATCCCTGTTCTCGGATGAAGTCCTCAAGGTGACGGGAGAACGCCTTCACAGTCAAGTCCCGATCCGCTGCGAGGGCATTGTGATCGGTTTCGCTGATCGTGATGACGTAATGATTCGGCGCCAGCATATGACCCCGATCGAGCTGTCGGACGCCGTCCGTTGCCTCCTGCTGCAGCGCCGCCTCGACTTCCTGGGGCACGACGCCGCCGCCGAACACGCGGGCGAAAGCGTCGCCGATCGCGGCCTGTAGTTTGCGCTCGAAGCGCTGGGCGATGCCCATGGCGACCCCCTTTCCGTACTCAGCGTGTCGCAATGCAGATCTCGTCACTGCATGGTATCCACTTTTCCCCGGATTCGACCCTGAGGCATGCGGCACGTCTCCGACGGATATCTTCAGCGATCGAGTCGGCGGGGCTCACAGCCGTCTGACCAGGCGAATAGTTGTTTCGCTCCGGTGTGTGTTACTGTTTTCGGCGTTGCTCGGGCGAGTGGCGGAATGGCAGACGCGCTGGCTTCAGGTGCCAGTGTCCTTCGGGACGTGGGGGTTCAAGTCCCCCTTCGCCCACAGTGTGCAGTTCCACGAACTGCGACGGACGAGGCCACGAACTCTTCGGAGATCGTGGCCTCGTTTTCGTTTGCCCGATCCTGATACCGATGTCCTTCCTGCCCGCGTTGTACTGGGGGGCGGTGACGACCCTGTAACCCACACGGCAGCTTGCTCCGAGTACGGGGCGGAGCGACCCGCCGCCGTTGCGGCTGCCGAAACGGATCGTGGACACCGGTACATCCGAGCCCACCACATGCTGGTGTGCCGCCGCATCGGGTTCCCCTGAGCGGGAGGGAAGGCGCGAGTCGCCGCGCCCTCCCTGCACTCGGTCAGTCGTCGAGCCGACTCCGCGGTACCGGTATGCCCGTGGGTACTCGGGTGCGTCGATTGCCGTGCGCGGCGGCGAGTTGCGGTCCCGTGAGATACAGGGCGAGGGAGAGATCGGCGTCCTCCACTCGCGCACCGCGCAGGTCCGCGCCGAGCA
>NZ_AJVB01000457.1:0-3166 GCF_000278445.1 Rhodococcus sp. R1101 | reverse complement strand
GCCCCGGCCTACACGTGGCTGCTCGACTACTACCCGCTCACCGAGGTGCAGGTGCGCTCCGACGGCAGCTGCGAGGCGTCGATGCGGTATGCCTCGCCGGCGTGGATGGCGCGGTTGCTCGTCGGGCTCGGCGCCGGCGTGCGGGTGCTCGACCCGCCACCGTTGCGGGCGGCGGTACGGGCGCGGGCCGAGTCGGCGCTGGCGGCCTACGCCGATCTCGACCGGGAGAACGCGGCCCGCGGCACGGGCCCGGCCTCGTGAGGCCGGGGTGGGGGGAACATCGCCGGGGATGGGGAACATCTCTGTGAATCCTCCGCAAATTGTGGGTGGATACACCTGCTCGGCCCCTCGGGGTGTGCTCGAGGTCCGGTAGCATCGATCGGAGCCGATCAGTGGAGGTTGTTGTAAATGGGTGCAATGAGCCCCTGGCACTGGGCCATCGTGGCGCTGGTGGTCGTGATTCTCTTCGGTTCGAAGAAGTTGCCCGACGCCGCACGCGGTCTCGGTCGTTCGCTCCGGATCTTCAAGAGCGAGGTCAAGGAGATGCAGAACGACGACGCCCGGGCGGCCACGCCGCAGCAGCCGGCGCCGAATCCGTTGCCGGCCGCGCAGCCGACGACCGATCCCGCCGCGCCGCACACGCACACCGAACCGCGGTCTGCCTGACCGACGTTCATCCTGCCGGGGCGCCCACCACGGGTGTCCCGGCGTTCCGCTGACCCCGGCACGCCGTAGCGCCGGTGGTCTCGACAGGAGCTGAGAACCGCACCGTGCGCATCCCGTTCGATCCGCGCCGCAGCCGGCGCAAGACCAACCCCGACGGCACCATGTCGCTGGTCGAGCACCTCTACGAATTGCGCACGCGTCTGCTGATCGCTCTCGCTGCGGTCGTGCTCACCACCATCCTCGGATTCGTCTGGTACAGCCGCAGCCTGTTCGGCCTCGACAGTCTCGGGGAGATCCTGCGCGGCCCCTACTGCGACCTGCCGGCCTCGGCCCGCGCCGATCTGAGCAGCGACGGCTCGTGCCGGCTGCTCGCCACCGGCCCGTTCGAGCAGTTCATGCTGCGCCTGAAGGTCGCCGCCACCGCCGGCATCGTGATGGCGTGCCCGGTGTGGTTGTACCAGCTGTGGGCGTTCGTCACGCCCGGCCTGTACCGCAAGGAACGCCGCTACGCGATCGGCTTCGTCACCTGCGGGGCGGCGCTGTTCGTCACCGGCGCGGTGCTGGCCTATCTGGTGATCTCCCACGCCTTGTCGTTCCTGCTGTCCGTCGGCAACGACGTGCAGGTCACCGCGCTGTCGGGCGCCGAATACTTCGGGTTCCTCCTCAATCTGCTGGTGATCTTCGGGGTGTCCTTCGAGATCCCGCTGGTGATCGTCGCACTCAACGGGGTTGGGGTGCTGTCCTACGAGAAACTCGCGGCGTGGCGGCGCGGGCTGATCATGGCGGTGTTCGTCTTCGCCGCCATCGCCACCCCCGGCCAGGATCCGTTCTCGATGCTGGCGTTGGCGTTGGCGCTGACGCTGCTCGTGGAGTTCGCCATCCAGATCGCCCGGGTGACCGACCGGCGTCGCGCCCGCAAGGCCCGATCCGAGGGCTGGGCCGATCTCGACGACGACGAGGGCTCGACGATCGCCGCGCCGAGCCCGGTGGAGCCGGCGACCCCCACCGACACCGTCCGGACCGACCCGGCCCGCACCGACTACTCCGACACCCTGTGATCGGCGACCTCGTGCCCGGTGCGGGCGGCGACGACGCTCCGGGCGCCGCTCCGCTCGCCGTCACCCCGCAGCTCGCGGACTTCGCCGCGGAACTCGGGTTCCCCCTCGACCCGTTCCAGATCGAGGCGTGCCGCGCCCTCGAGGGCGGCCATTCGGTGCTGGTGTGCGCCCCCACCGGCGCCGGCAAGACCGTCGTGGGCGAGTTCGCGGTGTACCTGGCGCTGCAGGCCGGTTCCAAGTGCTTCTACACCACCCCGATCAAGGCGCTGAGCAACCAGAAGTACGCCGACCTGTGTGCCCGGCACGGCCGCCACTCGGTCGGTCTGCTCACCGGCGACCAATCCGTCAATTCCGATGCGCCGGTGGTGGTGATGACCACCGAGGTGCTGCGCAACATGATCTACGCGTCGTCCACCGCCCTGATCGGGCTCACCCACGTGGTGATGGACGAGGTGCATTTCCTCGCCGACCGGTTCCGCGGCGCGGTGTGGGAAGAGGTGATCCTGCACCTGCCGGAGGACGTGCGGCTGGCGTCGCTGTCGGCGACGGTGTCCAACGCCGAGGAGTTCGGCGACTGGATGACCACGGTGCGCGGCGACACCACCGTCGTCGTCGACGAGGTGCGGCCCATCCCGCTGCACCAGCACATGATGCTCGGCTCCCGCATCTACGACCTGTTCGACCGCCGCGCCGACACCGAGACCGCCCCGACCCGGCGGCGCCGCGACATCGTCGTCAACCCCGAACTGGCGTCGGCGGTGCGGCAACGGCAGAGCCTGTCCGGGATGGACCGCTGGGGCGAACGCGGCCCCCGCTTCCGGCCGCCGCCGCGCCCGGAGGTCATCGCCCGCCTCGACCGCGACGGTCTGCTGCCCGCCATCACCTTCGTGTTCAGCCGCGCCGGCTGCGACGCCGCGGTGCAGCAGTGCCTGCGCTCGGGGTTGCATCTGACCGACGAGACCGAAGCCGCCGAGATCCGCCGGATCGTCGACGAACACACCCGGGACCTGCCGCGCGGCGACCTCGAGGTGCTCGGCTACGCGTCGTGGCGCACCGCCCTCGAACGCGGCATCGCCGCCCACCACGCGGGGATGCTGCCGGCCTTCCGGCACACCGTCGAGGAACTGTTCGTGCGTGGGCTGGTGCGGGCGGTGTTCGCCACCGAAACCCTCGCCCTGGGCATCAACATGCCGGCGCGCACCGTGGTGCTCGAAAAACTCGTCAAGTTCAACGGCGACACCCACGCCGAACTGACCCCCGGCGAGTACACGCAGCTGACCGGCCGCGCCGGGCGTCGCGGCATCGACGTCGAAGGTCACGCGGTGGTGCTGTGGCAACCGGGCATCGAGCCGGCCGCGGTCGCCGGGCTCGCCTCCACCCGCACCTTCCCGCTGCGCAGCTCGTTCCGTCCGTCCTACAACATGGCGGTCAACCTCATCGAC
>NZ_AJVB01000456.1:0-3188 GCF_000278445.1 Rhodococcus sp. R1101 | reverse complement strand
GGGGTCTCGCCGGACGCCTGCAGCTGGCTGTGCGCGGTGGGCAGCATCGCGAGCATGCTGTCGAACATCGCGACGTCGAGGTGCTGGCCCTCGCCGGTGGTGCGGGCCGCCAGCAGCGCGGTGCTGATGCCCCACGCAGCGAAGACGCCGGTGATGGTGTCGCCGAACGACTCGCCCAGTCGGGTGGGACCGGACTCCTCGGTGCCGGTGATGCTCATGACGCCGGAGAGCGCCTGGACCACCAGGTCGTAGGCCGCGGCGCCCGCCATCGGGCCCTGCTGGCCGAAGCCGGAGATCGACGCGTAGACGATCTTCGGGTTGCGTGCCTTGGCTGCCTCGTAGTCGATCCCGAGCCGGGTGGTGACGCCGGGACGGAAGTTCTCGACGACGACGTCGGCGCCCTCGATCAACTGCAGCAACGCTTCTCGGTCCTCGGGGTCCTTGAGGTCGAGCGCGATCGAGCGCTTGCCACGGTTGAGGACGTTGAAGTAGATGCTCTCGCCGTCGCGGAACGGCCCGAGGTGGCGCGAGTCCTCGCCGGCCTTCGACTCGATCTTCACGACGTCGGCGCCGGCATCCGCGAGCAGTGCGGTGCAGAACGGGCCCGCCAGCACGCGGGACAGGTCGACGACGCGGACGCCGTCGAGCGGGGGAAGCGCGGTCATAATGTTGTCTCCCAGTCGTTCTCAGTACTCGGTGGACCGGATCGACGGGGCGTTGCCCGCGATGGTCAGCAGCTGGATCTGCGAGGTGCCCTCGAAGATGCGCAGGATCCGGCAGTCGCGGTAGAGACGCTCGATCTCGGACTCGCGCATGAAGCCGGCGCCACCGTGGATCTGGACGACCTGGTCGACGATCGAGAAGCAGGCCTCGGTGGCCACGTACTTCGAAATCGAGGCGGCGCGGCGCAGGTCCTGGCCCGCGTCCTTGACGTCGGACGCCCAGTCGGCCGTGACGCGCGAGGCGACGAGCTTGGCGTCGCACTCGCCCAGCAGCAGCTGGATGGCCTGGAACTCGAAGATGGGGTGCCCGAACTGCTTGCGCTCGGAAGCGTATTCACGACCGAGTTCCCAAGCGCGCAGCGCGATTCCGTTGGCCATCGCGGCGACGTCGATGCGGGCGCGGTTGAGGGCGGTGAGCGCGATGTTGCCGCCGCGGCCCTCGGTGCCGATCACGGCGTCGTGCGGGAGGACCACGTCGTCGAGGTAGACGGTGTAGGTGGGCGCCGAGCGGATGCCCATCTTGTCCTGCGGCTCGGAGTAGCTGATGCCGGGCGTGCCCTTGGGCACCGCGAACGCGGTGATGCCACGGAAGCCGGCGGAGGGGTCGGTCTTGGCGAACAGCACGACGAGGTCGGCCTCGCGGGCGTTGGAGATGAAGGTCTTGGAGCCGGACAGGTGCCAGCCGTCGTCCTCGCGGCGTGCCACGGTACGCATCGACGCGATGTCGGAACCGGCGTCGGGCTCGGTGAGTGCGAAGCCTGCGAGGACCTCGCCGGAGGCCAGTCCGGGCAGCCAGCGCTTCTTCTGCTCCTCGGTGCCGCCCACGAGGATCGGCTCGAGGCCCAGGTAGTGGGCGGTGTAGATGGACGCGAGTGCGGCGTCGGCGCGCGCGACCTCCTCGACGGCAACCAACTGGGCGCGGGTCGACAGGCCGAGGCCGCCGAACTCCTCCGGGACGGAGATGCCCATGAGGTCCTGCTCGGCCAGTCGGCGCATCAGGCGCGCGGGGAATTCCTTGGACTCGTCGCGCTCGGCGGCGCCGGGCAGGATCTCTGCGTTGGCGAAAGCGCGCACGGTGCTGCGGAATTCGGTCAGGTCGAGGGTGTCGTCGAGCGGCTGAGCGGTCACGGGTAACTCCTGGAGGAACGAGAGGGGGAATCGCTAGATTTCATCTAGTGGAAGTCAATTGCCATCTAGTGGCATGCGATGACTATCGCATCCCGCCGCTGCGTTTGTCCAGAGGCAGTAGGTCCCGTCCCTCCGAACCCGGAAACGACGACGAGCGGCAACGCGCAGGGGGGATCGTCCTGCGCGTTGCCGCTCGTCGGGGGTCGACGTCGTTCGCTCGTCACCGAGCCGATGTCAGCGCCACCGGTACGGGCTCACGCTGGTCGTCGTGAGTCCGTACCGGTGGGTGGATCAGTGGGTCGAGATCACTCGTTCCCGGTCAGTTGTTCTCGCTCATCGGGATACGCACGCCACGCTCGCGCGCGGTGTCGATCGCGTGCTCGTAGCCCGCGTCCACGTGCCGGATGACGCCCATGCCCGGGTCGTTGGTGAGCACGGCCTCGATCTTCTTCGCGGCCAGCTCGGAGCCGTCGGCGATGCACACCTGACCGGCGTGGATCGAGCGGCCCATGCCGACGCCGCCGCCGTGGTGGATCGACACCCAGGAGGCGCCCGACGCGGTGTTGACGAGGGCGTTGAGCAGCGGCCAGTCGGCGATCGCGTCCGAGCCGTCCTTCATGGCCTCAGTCTCGCGGTACGGCGAGGCGACGGAGCCGGAGTCGAGGTGGTCACGGCCGATGGCGATCGGCGCGGACAGCTCGCCGCTGGCGACCATCTCGTTGAACTTCAGGCCGGCCTTGTGGCGCTCGCCGTAGCCGAGCCAGCAGATGCGGGCGGGCAGGCCCTCGAAGGCAACCTTCTCGCCGGCCATCTCGATCCACCGCTTGAGGTGCTCGTTCTCGGGGAAGAGTTCGAGGATCGCCTTGTCGGTCGCGGCGATGTCCTTGGGGTCGCCGGACAGCGCGGCCCAGCGGAACGGGCCGAGGCCCTCCTCGAACAGCGGGCGGATGTACGCCGGGACGAAGCCGGGGAACTCGAAGGCGCGGTCGTAGCCGGCCTTGCGGGCCTCGTCGCGGATGGAGTTGCCGTAGTCGAAGACCTCGGCGCCCTTGTCCATGAAGCCGACCATCGCCTCGACGTGCGCGGCCATCGACTTGCGGGACTCCTCGGTGAAGTGCTCCGGGTCCTTGGCGGCGAGCGCCTTCATGTCGGCGAAGTCGACGCCGAGCGGCAGGTACGACAGCGGGTCGTGTGCCGACGTCTGGTCGGTGACGATGTCGATGGGGGCGTCCATGGCCAGCAGTGCCGGGAAGATCTCCGCGGCGTTGCCGACGAGGCCGATCGACAGCGGCTTGCGGGCGTCACGGGCCTCGGTGGCCAGCTGCAGCGCGTGCTCGA
>NZ_AJVB01000455.1:0-3190 GCF_000278445.1 Rhodococcus sp. R1101 | reverse complement strand
CCGACGTGGCCACGGCGACCGTGACCGTCGACGCCCTCGACCCGCCGGATCCCGAACAGGGACAACGGATCATCCTCTCGATCATCGCCGTGGTCCTGCTGTACATGCAGATCCTGATGTTCGGCATGTACGTCGCGATGGGTGTCGTCGAGGAGAAGTCCTCGCGGGTCGTCGAACTGCTGCTGTCGACCCTGCGGCCACTGCAGTTGCTGTGGGGCAAGATCCTCGGCATCGGCGCGGTGGGGCTCCTGCAGCTCACCGCCTACGGCGCGGTCGGTGTCGGCACCGCACTCGCCACCGGTACCCTCACGATCACCGGCACCGCCCTCGGGGTTCTCGCCGGCACGCTCGGCTGGTTCGTCCTCGGTTTCGCGTTCTTCGCCGTGCTCTACGCGGCGGCGGGATCGATGGTGTCTCGGCAGGAGGACGTCAACTCCACCTCGGGCCCGCTGGTGTTCCTCATCCTTGCGATGTTCTTCGCGGCCTTCTCGTCGGTCGACGACCCCGAGGCCGGATGGAGCACCACGCTGAGCTGGATCCCGCCGTTCTCGGCAATCCTCATGCCCCTGCGCATCGCCGCGGGTGTTGCCACGCCGGTGCAGATCGTCGGCACCATCGTGCTCATGGTGATCGCCATCGGAGTGCTCAGCGTGATCGCCGCGCGCATCTACCAGCGGTCGATCCTGCGCATCGGCCGGACGGTCACGTGGAAGGAAGCGCTCGGCCGATAGCCGATCCCGCTTCGAAGGGGAGAATATGTGCGGTTTCTCGCAAGACGCCGCACATATTCTCCCCCTCGTTCGCGTCGGTATAGGTTGACCTTCGACCGACGAGGACAGGTGGAGGCAACGTGGCCGGTGGCAGGATCTCGGCGCAGGAGTTCATCGACAAGGTGCTCGACCCGGGCAGTTTCGCCTCCTGGGACGTTCCGCCCATCGACGTCGGGGCCGGTGAGAAGTACCTCGCCGATCTGGGCAGGGCCGCCGAGAAGTCGGGTGTCGACGAATCCGTGCTCACCGGCTCGGGCACCGTCCACGGCCGGCGCGTCGCGCTGATCGTGTGCGAATTCTCCTTCCTCGCAGGCTCTATCGGTGTCGCCGCCGCCGAACGTATCGTTGCCGCCGTCGAACGCGCGACCGCCGAGGGACTGCCCCTCCTCGCGTCCCCCACTTCGGGCGGCACCCGCATGCAGGAAGGCACCCTCGCCTTCGTGCAGATGGTGAAGATCGCCGCCGCCGTCGCCGCCCACAAGGCCGCCCATCTCGGTTACCTCGTGTACCTGCGCAATCCGACGACCGGTGGCGTGTTCGCGTCGTGGGGGTCGCTCGGGCACGTCACCGCCGCCGAACCCGGCGCGCTCGTCGGTTTCCTCGGCCCGCGCGTCTACAAGGCGCTCTATCAGGAGGACTTCCCGGAAGACGTGCAGACGGCGGAAAACCTGTACCGCAAGGGCGTGATCGACGGGGTCGTGCCCCTCGGCGGGGTGCGGCAGGTGGTACACCGGCTGCTGCGCGTGCTGGTCGAGCCGAACCGGCCCGAGGTGGCAGCGAGTCCGGCGATCACCGCCGTCGACGACGTCCCCGACATCCCGGCCTGGCAGTCGGTGATGCTCAGCCGACGTCCCGAACGACCCGGCATCCGGCAATTGCTGCGGCACGCCGCCTCCGCACAGGTACCCCTGTCCGGAACGGGGCAGGGCGAGTCCGACCGCACCGTGCTGCTCTCGCTCGCCCGGTTCCGCGGCGTCTCGTGCGTGATGTTCGGCCAGGACCGCGCGGGACAGTCGCCCGAACGCACGATGGGGCCGGGTGCGCTGCGCGAAGCCCGGCGCGCGATGCGGCTGGCAGACGAACTGCGCCTGCCGCTGGTGCTCGTCATCGACACCCTGGGTGCCTCACTGTCGAAGGAGGCCGAGGAGCGCGGGCTGGCACCCGAGATCGCCCGCTGCCTCGCCGATCTCGTCACTCTGTCCACCCCGACGGTGTCGGTGCTGCTCGGCCAGGGCACCGGAGGAGGTGCGCTCGCCCTGCTGCCCGCCGACCGGGTGTTGTGCGCGCAGCACGGCTGGCTCGCACCGCTCCCACCCGAAGGCGCCAGCGCCATCGTGCACCGCGACACCACCCACGCTCCGGTGATGGCGCAGGATCAGGGGATCCGCTCCCGCGACCTGCTGCGCAACGGTGTGGTCGACGCGGTCGTCCCCGAGCACCCCGACGCCACCGAGGAACCCGTCTCGTTCGTCAAGCGGGTCGGCGCGGCGGTCGCGCGCGAACTCGCCGTCCTCACCGACGAACCCGCGGAGGAACGGTACCGGCGGCGGATCGAACGGTATCGGAAGCTCGGCGTGCCCTCCTGACCCGGCGCGATCCGGATCAGCTCGAACCCGCCACCGCTCCACCCGCTGCGATGGCCGTCATCATCGCCGCGTTGACCGATGCGACGGCGTCGCGTACCGCCTCGGCCGCCCACTCGCCCTGCGCGATATCCTTCGCCCGCTTCTTCACCGCCCGCTTGTCGGCCTCCGGGAACACCTTCGGCGCCGCATCCGCCGCCGACAGCAGCGCGATCAGGGCCGCGGTGCGTGGGTCGGGGGTCAGGCCGTCGATCAACGCCGCGCGGATCGGGCCACGAACGCGCTGCTCGTGGCCGGAATCGCTCGCGGGCCACTTCTTCGTCGGAAAGACACCGAGTATCTTCCCGCGCTCCTCCGAGACCGAGCCCTGCTCGACGACCCGTGCGAGAAGCTTCTCCTGGAGGCCCTTCTGCAGTTTCTCGATGGCCACCGTCGGCTTCACCGGCCTGCCCGAGCGGAGCCGTTCGACCGCCTCGGCGAGGATCGGATCGGCGGGTCGCGCCTCGGTGCGTATCACGATCCGCCCCTTTCTCACCTGCTTCCCCTCGGTGTCGACCGCCACCACGTCGTCGAGGGCGAGTTCGACGAGCACCGCACCCGCGAGAACACGGGGCAACTTCACTCCGTCGACGAGCGGCTTCCCCGATTCGTCGTCGAGCAGCAGGAGCAGAAGGTCTTCCGCTATCGAGGTCATGCGAGTCAGGGTAGGCACTTCGCCCGCTCGTCGCGCGATCGTGTCCGTCCGACGCAGACACGAGGTCGCCCCCACCGCAGGTCCCATAGAGTGGTTCGGTCCACAACTACCGTCGAGGAAGGACACAAGCGATGGGCTCGTAC
>NZ_AJVB01000454.1:0-3194 GCF_000278445.1 Rhodococcus sp. R1101 | reverse complement strand
TGTCGGGGATCGCCCCGACCGTCGCCGGCCCGGAAGGCAGCGACGCCTATCTCACCTCGCTCGACGACCAGGTGACCACCGTGGCAGCGGCTCTCGGTGTCCCGGACAAGGGCGCCGAACTGCTGTCGCAGATCGATGCGGACTTCGAGCAGGCCGCCGCCGACAATCCCGAGTTCGCGGGCAGGACCGTCACCGTCGCCTCCTACACGTCGGAGGGGTGGGGCGCCTACGTCGTCGGCGACTCGCGCGTCGACTTCATGACCGAGCTCGGCTTCGTGAACAATCCGCAGGTGCAGGCCGCGGCGACGGACGATTTCTTCATCACCGTCTCCGACGAGAACCTGGACATGCTCGACGCCGACCTGCTGATCGTGCTGCCGATCTACGTACCGGCCGCCGAGGTGACCGACAATCCGGTCTTCCGGCAGATCCCGGCGGTGCGCGACGGTCGGTTCCTCGTGCTCGACAGTGATTCCGACATTTCCGCGGCGTTCTCGACGAACTCGGTGCTGTCGGTTCCGTTCGCGCTCGACGAACTGATTCCACTCGTCGCCGAACGCGTGAACTGATTTCCGTCCCGGGCTCCGCTCAGCGCCGGAACAGCTTGTTGCCGAGCCAGACGATCGGGTCGTAGCGGCGGCCGGCGACGCGCTCCTTCATCGGGATGAGCGCGTTGTCGGTGATGTGGATGTTCTCCGGGCACACCTCGGTACAGCACTTGGTGATGTTGCACATGCCCAGCCCGTGCTCGTCCTGCGCCACGTCGCGCCGATCGGCCACATCGAGCGGATGCATTTCGAGTTCCGCGATGCGCATCAGATAACGGGGACCGGCGAACGCCTCCTTGTTCTCCTCGTGGTCGCGCACCACGTGACAGACGTTCTGGCACAGATAGCATTCGATGCACTTGCGGAACTCCTGGGAGCGCTGCACATCGACCTGCTGCATCCGGTACTCCCCCGGCGCGAGATCCGGGGGCGGTGCGAAGGCCGGTATCTCGCGTGCCTTCCGGTAGTTGAACGAGACGTCGGTGACGAGATCGCGGATGATCGGGAAGGTGCGCATCGGCGTCACCGTGACGGTCGCGTCGGGATCGAACAGCGACATGCGGGTCATGCACGTCAGGCGCGGGCGGCCGTCGACCTCCGCCGAACAGGATCCGCACTTGCCCGCCTTGCAGTTCCAGCGCACGGCGAGATCCGGTGCCTGGGTGGCCTGCAGGCGGTGCAGGATGTCGAGGACGACCTCGCCTTCGTTGACCTCGACGGTGTAGTCGCGCAACTGTCCGCCGTCGGCGTCGCCCCGCCAGATCCTGAACGCCGCCCGATATCCCATCTCAACCCCTCCGTCCGGGGTGATCCGCGAGTTCCTCGTCGGTGTAGTACTTGCCGAGTTCGTCGATGTCGAACAGTTCCAGCAGGTCGGGACGCATCGGCTCCTGCCGCTCGGCGGTGACCGAGACGTCCGGGACGAACGGGTCGCCCCCGTCGAGGCGGCAGGTGAGCAGTGTGCGACGCCACTGCGCATCCATCGACGGATAGTCGTCGCGGGTGTGTCCTCCGCGACTCTCGGTGCGTTGCAACGCGGCTCGTGCGACGCATTCGCACACGAGCAGCATGTTCCGCAGGTCCAGGGCGAGATGCCAGCCCGGGTTGAACTGGCGGTGTCCCTCCACTGCGACGTTTCGGATCCGGGACCGTAACCCGTCGAGTTCGGCGAGCGCGCGTTCGACCTCGTCCGCGCGGCGGATGATGCCCACGAGATCCTGCATGACCTGCTGCAGATCGGTGTGCAGAGTGTACGGGTTCTCGGCGCGGTCGGCCTCGGCCGGATCGAAGGGAGCGAGCGCCGCGCGTGCCGCGGCGTCGACGTCGGCTTCGATCACGGCCGGTCGCGTCGTCAGGCCCTGGACGTAGTCGGCCGCGCCGATACCGGCCCGGCGGCCGAAGACCAGCAGATCCGACAGCGAATTTCCGCCCAGGCGGTTCGACCCGTGCATCCCGCCCGAGCACTCCCCGGCCGCGAACAGTCCCGGCACGGAGGCCGCGCCGGTGTCGGGGTCGACCTCGATTCCACCCATCACGTAGTGGCAGGTCGGGCCGACCTCCATCGCTTCGGCGGTGATGTCGACGTCGGCGAGTTCCTTGAACTGGTGGTGCATCGACGGCAGCCGCCGCATGATCTCGGCGGCCGGCATCCGCGAGGCGATGTCGAGGAAGACTCCGCCGTGCGGGGTGCCGCGGCCCTCCTTGACCTCCGAATTGATGGCGCGGGCCACTTCGTCGCGCGGGAGCAGATCGGGGGTACGGCGATTGTTCTCCTGGTCGTCGTACCAGCGGTCGGCCTCCTCCTCGGTTTCGGCGTACTGGCCTTTGAACACCGGAGGGATGTAGGAGAACATGAACCGCTCCCCCTCGGAGTTCTTCAGCACCCCGCCGTCGCCGCGGACGCCCTCCGTGACGAGGATGCCCTTGACGCTGGGCGGCCAGATCATCCCGGTGGGGTGGAACTGGACGAACTCCATGTTGATCAGGGCGGCACCGGCGCGCAGGGCGAGCGCATGACCGTCGCCCGTGTACTCCCACGAGTTGGACGTCACCTTCCACGACTTGCCGATGCCGCCGGTGGCGATGACGACGGCGGGCGCCTCGAACAACACGAATCGCCCGGTCTCACGCCAGTATCCGAACGCTCCGGCGATGCGACCCTCCGCGTCCTTCACCAGTTCGGTGATGGTGCATTCGGCGAAGACCCGCACCCGCGCCTCGTAGTCCCCGTGTTCGGCGTGGTCCTCCTGCTGCAGCGACACGATCTTCTGCTGCATCGTGCGGATGAGTTCGAGTCCGGTGCGATCGCCGACGTGGGCGAGTCGTGGATAGGTGTGGCCGCCGAAATTGCGCTGGCTGATCCGTCCGTCGGGTGTCCGGTCGAACAGCGCTCCGTAGGTTTCCAGTTCCCACACCCGGTCGGGCGCTTCGCGCGCGTGCAGTTCGGCCATCCGCCAGTTGTTGAGAAACTTGCCGCCGCGCATCGTGTCCTGGAAGTGGACCTGCCAGGAGTCGCGGGGATTGGCGTTGCCCATCGCCGCGGCGCACCCGCCTTCGGCCATCACGGTGTGGGCCTTACCGAACAGCGACTTGCACACCACGGCGACGGAGAAACCGCGTTGCCGCGCCTCGATGACCGCGCGGAGT
>NZ_AJVB01000453.1:0-3198 GCF_000278445.1 Rhodococcus sp. R1101 | reverse complement strand
GATTCGTGGCACCCTTGCCGCGGATGATCTCGTAGGCGCTGCGTACCACCTCGTCGAAGAGTTCGGCGCGGGTGTCGGCACCGAAGACCGGTCGTCCGTCGACGGTGAAGGAGTCCACCGGCACGCCGCCGATCGTCGCACCGGACCACAGAGCGACCTCCGAGTCGCCGTGCTCCCCGACGACGAACGCGTGGACGTTCTCGACGGCCACATCGGCGCGGTGCGCGAGCAGGTACCGCAGCCGACCGGAATCGAGCACCGTTCCCGATCCGAAGATCCGACCGTCCGTGATTCCGGTCGCCGCGACCGCGGCACGGGTCACGATGTCGACGGGATTGCTGACGAACACGATCACCGCGTCGGGGGAGACGGACAGCAGGCGGGGCGTCAGATCCCGTGCCAGCGCGACGTTCGCCGCGGCGAGCTCGAGGCGCGACTGGCCGGGATGCTGCTTGGCGCCCGCCGTGACGACGATCAGATCCGAACCGGCGGTGACCGCGACGTCGTCGCCGCCCTCGATCCGGCACGACGGCGCGAACTGGGTTCCGTGGTTCAGGTCGAGGACCTCGGCGCGCACCTTCGCGGGATTCGTGTCGAACAACGCGATCGCGTCGGCCGGACCCCCGCAGCAGACATGCGTAGGCCACTGCGGTACCGACGCTGCCGGCACCGACGACGGACAGTTTCGTACTGTTTCCGGCACTCGTGCGAGTCGCGGCCATGGACAGATTCTCGCCCACCGGACGGACGAACGCGAGCGGAGCGGCCGGCACGGGACGCGGCAGTTGCCCGACCGACGGGCGGTGCGGGCTCTAGCCTCGACTGCATGGCCACGACACCTTTCGACGCCGTCCTGTTCGACTTCTCCGGCACGTTGTTCCGGCTCGAGGAGGACGAGAGCTGGCTCGCCGACGTCACCGACGACGCGGGCGAACCCTTCGACGTGCACCGGCAGGCCGAACTCATGCGGCGGTTGACCGCGCCCACCGGCCAGCCCGTCGAGATGGACGCCGACGAGCACCACGCCTGGACCAATCGCGACCGCGAACCCCGTTGGCACCGCGAGGCCTATCTGACGGTGCTGAGGAAGTCGGGAGTCGCCGATCCCGAACAGGCACAGGCGCTGTACCGGAAGGTGACCGACCCCGATTGCTGGACGGTCTATCCCGACACGGTCCCCGTGATCGAGGCGCTCACCGGTGACGGGATCGCCGTGGGCGTGGTGAGCAATATCGCGTTCGACCTGCGGCCCGCTTTCGCGCGGCTCGGCATCGACGACCTCGTGTCGGTGTTCGCGTTGTCCTTCGAGGTGGGCGCCGTCAAACCCGAACCGGAGATCTTCCGTTACGCCGTCGACGCACTGGGCGTCGACCCGCGGCGCACGCTGATGATCGGCGACAGCGAAAAGGCGGACGGGGCCGCACGGTCGATCGGATGTGCGTTCGAACTCGTCGAACCGTCACCGACCGCCGAGCGGCACGACGCGCTGTGGACCGCGCTGGCCGCGGCCGGGATCACTCCGACGGAACCAGGCGCAGGGAGATCGAGTTGATGCAGTACCGCTTGTCGGTGGGCGTCGGGTAGCCCTCGCCCTCGAAGACGTGCCCGAGATGGCTGTGGCACGTCGCGCACACCACCTCGACACGCCGCATCCCCAGCGAGTCGTCCTCGCGCAGGATCACGGCGTCGGAGTCGGTGGGATCGAAGAACGACGGCCACCCGCAGTGCGAGTGGAACTTCTCGGTGCTGCGGAACAGTTCGGCACCGCACGCCCGGCATTCGTAGACGCCCTCGGTGTCGGTGTCGGTGTACTCGCCGACGAAGGGACGTTCGGTGCCGGCCTGCCGTAGCACGGCGAATTCGGCGGGAGTGAGTTTCGCGCGCCATTCCTCGTCGCTGTGGACGACCTTGGGTGCGGGTTCGGATCGAGGAGCAGACGTCATGATCTCCACGCTAACCGCGGCCGGGGCGCCCGTCACGTCTGCACCGGAACGGACGGATCACGTGCGGGCCGGTTGCTTCTCCTCGAGCAGGTGCGACGGTTCGATGCCGTCCGCCAGGCGTCCTTCGCGCTTCGCCGCGAGGTACCGGTCGACCAGGACGGCGAACACCACGATGAGCAGCAGCGACCACCCGAAGGTGGTTTTCATGTACTCCGCTGCCCGTCCGGCCTCCACCCACCGGTTCGACAGCCACGAGTCGTAGCTCAGGAAACCGTAGACGGCGAGCCAGGCGGGCCAGTTCCGCATCACGGAGTTCGGCAGCAGCACCGTCATCAGCAGCGGGAACAGCATCATCGAGTAGTACATCTGCCCGAGCGACCCGAGCAGGAACGACGCCGCGAGCAGCACACCGCCGGCGGTGCACACGAAGAACACCTCGTCGTGACGGTAGTAGCGGTAGAGCAGCCACACCGAGACCGCCACCATCACCGCGAGCACCGCCCGCAGACCGAGGATCAGCCACCCCGGAAGCCCGTAGTACATGCCGTTGCCGACGATCGCGCTGTTGAAGTAGTCGCGGGACTCGAGCAGATAGGGCACGGTGTGCTCGACGAACTGCCAGGCGTCGACCGACAGGGGCCAGGCGATGATCGTCAACGCGATCGGGACGGCGGCAGCGGTGACGAAGACCTTCCACTGCCCGCGGACGAGCGGCAACAACAACAGGGGCGCCAGGATCGGTTTGACGGCGAAGGTCAGGCCGAGCGCGGCTCCGGCCCATAGGTCACGCCGTTTGAGCAGCAGTGTCAAGAACGCGATCTCGCCGAGGAGGACGAGACCGTTGATGTTCGTGAAGACGAGTGTGTTGGTCACGGTCTCGGACGCAAACGCGGCGAAGACCAGCACCGGCGCGATCGGCGAATCGAGCCGCAGACCGAACATACGCAGCAGCAGGTACAGCGCGATGAGGATCGCGATCGCATTGGCCAGGATGAACAGCCACCGAGACCGTTCCGGGTCGATCACCGCGATCGGTGCGATCAGCAGGGTCCCGGAAGGTGGGTAGAGATAGTGGGGGTCGACCCACTGGAACTCGGCGGTGTACACGGGCCGACGGTTGAGGAAGGCCAGCGCCGCGTTGTAGACCGGGGTGAAGTCGTCCGTTCGAAACCCGTTGACCGCTTTGATCACGACCCGGTGCAGAACCGTCAGGACGGCGAGGGGCCACACCACAGCCTTGACCACCTCGGCGGTC
>NZ_AJVB01000452.1:0-3209 GCF_000278445.1 Rhodococcus sp. R1101 | reverse complement strand
ATCGCGACGTTGCACGCTCTGCGCCGCGGTACCGACCTGACCGATCCGGCCGCGATCGCCGCGGCCACCGCCGATCTGCCGTGGTCGATCGGCACCGATCCCACCGTCGAGGACATCCGGCTCGACGGGGACGACGTGCGCGAGATCATCCGCGGCGCCGAGGTCACGGCCGCGGTCTCCGCGGTCTCCGCGGTCCCCGAGGTGCGCACCCAGCTCGTCGAGGCGCAGCAGCGTCTCGGGCGCGCCGAGCACCGCGTCGTGGTCGAAGGACGCGACATCGGCACGGTCGTCTTCCCCGAGGCCGACGTGAAGATCTTCCTCACCGCCTCGGCGGAGGCCCGCGCGCACCGGCGCAACAACCAGAACATCGCCGAGGGTCGCGGCGACGACTACGAGGCGGTCCTTGCTGCGGTGCAGCGCCGTGACCACCTCGACTCCACCCGCGCGGTGTCGCCGCTGCGCGCGGCGGACGACGCGGTCGTCGTGGACACCAGCGACATGAACATCGACGAGGTGATCGCCGCGCTGCTCGCGGTGGTCGCCGAGCAGACTGGAGCGAAGCTGTGAGCGACGACGTGAGCACCGATTACACCGGTTTCGCCGGCGACGGCACCTGGTCGGAGGAAGCCGACTGGGACGTCGAGTTCGCCGACGGCAACGAGCTCGAGGAGTTCGTTCCGGTCCCGACCGTCGCCGTGGTCGGCCGACCCAATGTCGGCAAGTCCACTCTGGTCAACCGCATCATCGGCCGACGCGAAGCCGTCGTCGAGGATGTCCCCGGCGTCACCCGGGACCGCGTCTCGTACGAGGCGTCGTGGAACGGCCGGCGGTTCATGGTGCAGGACACCGGCGGGTGGGAACCCGACGCGAAGGGCATGCAGCAGTCCGTGGCCCGCCAGGCCGAGGTCGCCATGCGTACCGCCGACGCGATCCTCGTCGTGGTCGACGCCACCGTCGGCGCCACCAGCGTCGACGAGGCGGTCGCGAAGGTGCTGCGCCGGTCGAAGACGCCGGTGCTGCTGGTCGCGAACAAGGTCGACGACGACCGCGTCGAATCCGAGGCCGCGATGTTGTGGTCGCTCGGGCTCGGCCAGCCGTATTCGGTGTCGGCCACCCACGGGCGCGGCACCGGCGATCTGCTCGACGAGCTGCTCGCCAAGTTGCCCGCCACCCCCCGCGAGGGTTCCGGCGGCGAAGGACCCCGCCGGGTCGCCCTGGTGGGCAAGCCGAACGTCGGCAAGTCGAGCCTGCTGAACAAGCTCGCCGGGGACGAACGCTCGGTGGTGCACGATGTCGCCGGCACCACCGTCGACCCGGTGGACTCGATCGTCGAACTCGGCGGCAAGCCGTGGCGGTTCGTCGACACCGCCGGTCTGCGCAAGCGGGTCACACACGCCTCCGGAGCGGAGTTCTACGCGTCGCTGCGCACGCGCGGCGCGATCGACGCGGCCGAGGTGGCGGTGCTGCTCATCGACGCCTCGCAACCGATCACCGAGCAGGACCAGCGGGTGATCACGATGGTCGTCGAATCGGGTCGTGCCCTGGTGATCGCGTTCAACAAGTGGGATCTCGTCGATGAGGATCGTCGCTACGAGCTCGGCCGCGAGATCGACCGCGACCTGCTGCGGGTGCCGTGGGCGTCGCGCGTGAACATCTCCGCCAAGACCGGTCGAGCCGTGCAGAAGCTCGTCCCGGCGATGGAGACCGCGCTCGAGTCGTGGGACAAGCGCATCTCCACGGGACGCTTGAACTCGTGGCTCAAGGAGGTCGTGGCTGCGACTCCGCCGCCGATGCGCGGTGGTCGCCTGCCCCGTGTGCTGTTCGCCACCCAGGCAGCCACCCGGCCCCCGACCTTCGTGCTGTTCACCACGGGCTTCCTCGAGGCCGGCTACCGCCGCTTCCTCGAGCGTCGCCTGCGTGAGGAGTTCGGCTTCGACGGCAGCCCCGTGCGGATCTCGGTGCGGGTGCGGGAGAAGCGCGACCGCCGGAAGTGAACCCGCGACGGCGTCCGGTCGCGAAAACGCGCTGACCAGCCGATTAGTGTTTCGGTCCGTTCCTGTTGTAATCTCTGAGAGCGCTCGGAGAGAGCGCGGACGGGCTGTGGCGCAGCTTGGTAGCGCACTTGACTGGGGGTCAAGTGGTCGCAGGTTCAAATCCTGTCAGCCCGACAGCGAAACCCCTTCCGACTTCGGTCGGAAGGGGTTTTCTCGTTCGCGGACGCGCCTTCACACCCGACGCCGGTGACGACGGAATCCGACCTGGTCCACCCCCGACGAATCCTCTGGGTTCGTCTCGCGCGCCGAATGGTCCGGCGCGTCGTGCAAGGGGAGTGACAGGATGAAGAAACTCGCCAGGAGTGCGTTCGTGACGGCCGCGGCGGCAGGACTCGTATTCGGGGGATCCTCTACCGCCGCAGCGGACACCGGTTCCGCCGGGTACTTCGGCAACCCGCATTGTCTGCTCCGGTCCCTTCTGACCTACGGGACTCTCAGTGCCGGCGATGCCGGCGCCTTCCTGCCGGGGTGCGCGCCGTTCTGAGCGCGGCGTCACATGTGAAGCGGGCGAGCGCACCGAACGCTCCCGGATCCGGGACGCACCCCTCACGATGAGAAGTGCGTCGGCGGACGGTCACTACCGGTAGGGCACCGAACGCGCCCTACCGCACCCGCGAAAGGACCACGATGACCACTCGATTCAATCCCTATCTCGCATTCCGCGATTCCGCACGCGAAGCCATGGAGTTCTACCGATCGGTCTTCGGCGGTGAACTGGCGGTGAGCAGGTTCGCCGACATGCACGCCTCGGACGATCCGAGCGAGGACGACAAGGTGATGCACTCGATGCTCACCACCGACCGCGGCTTCGTGCTCATGGCCTCGGACACCCCGAACGGCGTGGACTACTCGCCCGGCACGAACTTCTCGCTGTCGCTCAGCGGGGACGACGAGAGCGTGCTCCGCGGCTGGTGGGACGCGCTGAGCGAAGGTGGTCGCGTCGACATGCCGCTCGAACGTGCCCCGTGGGGAGATCTGTTCGGTATGTGCACCGACCGCTTCGGAATCGCGTGGATGGTCAGCATCGGCGACCAGCAGGGCTGAACGGCTCGGTGGCCGTCAGCCGGGGCGGGCGTCGAGCTCGCGCACCAGCCGCGGCGGCGCGGTCTCCCGGTAGGACATGTCGAGCAGTTCGGCGACCTCGCCCCAGTCCAC
>NZ_AJVB01000451.1:0-3217 GCF_000278445.1 Rhodococcus sp. R1101 | reverse complement strand
GGTGGTGCCCGACGCGCCGGAACGACGCGGGCGGCTCGGACGCTCACGACGCGGCCGGTCGGCGGGAGCGGCTGCAGCAGCAGCGAGCTCACGACGGCCACCGACGATGTCGCCCTTGTAGATCCAGACCTTCACGCCGATACGGCCGAAGGTGGTCCGTGCCTCGTAGAGGCCGTAGTCGATGTCCGCGCGCAGCGTGTGCAGCGGGACGCGACCTTCGCGGTAGAACTCCGAACGCGACATCTCGGCGCCACCGAGGCGGCCCGAGCACTGCACGCGGATGCCCTTGACGTTCGGCTGACGCATGGCCGACTGGATGGCCTTGCGCATCGCACGACGGAAGGCGACACGGTTCGAGAGCTGCTCGGCGACGCCCTGCGCCACGAGCTGAGCCTCGGACTCCGAGTTCTTGACCTCGAGGATGTTCAGCTGGACCTGCTTGCCGGTCAGCTTCTCGAGCTCGGCGCGGATGCGATCGGCCTCGGCGCCGCGGCGTCCGATGACGATGCCCGGACGAGCGGTGTGGATGTCCACACGCACACGGTCGCGGGTGCGCTCGATCTCGACCTTCGCGATGCCGGCGCGCTCGAGGCCGGAGGCCAGGAACTTGCGGATCGCGACATCTTCCTTGACGTAGTCCGCGTACTGCTTGTCGGCGTACCAACGAGACTTCCAGTCGGTGGTGACGCCCAGACGGAAGCCGTGCGGGTTGATCTTCTGGCCCACTACTGAGCTCCCTTCCGGCGGTTACGAGTCGAAGCCGACCCGACGCTTTCCACGATCACGGTGATGTGGCTCGACCGCTTGCGGATGCGGAACGCACGGCCCTGGGCACGCGGCTGGAACCGCTTCAGGGTCGCGCCCTCGTCCACGTACGCCGTCGCGACGACGAGCGTGCTGGGGTCGAGGTTGTAGTTGTTCTGCGCGTTCGCAGCGGCCGACGCGATCACCTTGGCGACCGGCTCGGCCGCGGCCTGCGGCGCGAACTTGAGGATGGCCAGGGCCTCCTCGACGGACTTACCGCGAACGATGTCGACGACGCGGCGCGCCTTCATCGGGGTCACGCGCACGTGGCGCGCAACAGCCCGAGCGCTGTTGGTGGTGGTTTCAGTGCTCATCGACGCTTGCTCTTCCGGTCGTCCTTGATGTGGCCCTTGAACGTACGGGTCGGCGCGAACTCACCGAGCTTGTGACCGACCATGGACTCCGAGACGAACACCGGCACGTGCTTGCGTCCATCGTGGACAGCGAACGTATGACCGATGAAGTCGGGCAGAATCGTGGAACGGCGCGACCAGGTCTTGATGACCTGCTTGGTGCCCTTCTCGTTCTGCGTGTCCACCTTCGCCAGGAGGTGGTCGTCGACGAACGGGCCCTTCTTGAGGCTGCGTGGCATTCTCTAACTCCCTCCTTGACTAGCGCTTCTTGCCGGTACGGCGACGACGGACGATGAGCTTGTCGGACGCCTTGTTCTTGCGGGTGCGGCCCTCGGGCTTGCCCCACGGGCTGACCGGGTGGCGACCACCCGAGGTCTTGCCCTCGCCACCACCGTGCGGGTGGTCGACCGGGTTCATCACGACACCACGGACCGTCGGGCGCTTGCCCTTCCAGCGCATACGGCCGGCCTTGCCCCAGTTGATGTTCGACTGCTCGGCGTTGCCGACCTCGCCGACGGTGGCGCGGCAGCGCACGTCGACGCGACGGATCTCACCGGAGGGCATACGCAGCGTGGCGTAGGTGCCTTCCTTACCGAGGAGCTGGATGCTCGCACCGGCGGAACGGGCCATCTTGGCGCCGCCACCCGGACGCAGCTCGACCGCGTGGATGGTCGTACCCGTCGGGATGTTGCGCAGCGGCAGGTTGTTGCCCGGCTTGATGTCGGCGTTGGGGCCCGACTCGATCGGGGCGCCCTGCACGAGTCCCTTGGGAGCGATGATGTAGCGCTTCTCGCCGTCCACGTAGTGGAGCAGCGCGATGCGCGCGGTGCGGTTGGGGTCGTACTCGATGTGAGCGACCTTGGCCGGCACGCCGTCCTTGTCGTTGCGACGGAAATCGATCAGGCGGTAGGCACGCTTGTGTCCGCCACCCTTGTGACGGGTGGTGATGCGGCCGTGCGCGTTACGTCCACCGCGACCGTGCAGCGGGCGGATCAGCGACTTCTCGGGCGTCGACCGAGTGATCTCGGCGAAGTCCGACACGCTGGCGCCACGGCGGCCCGGCGTAGTCGGCTTGTACTTACGGATTGCCATGAGTCTTCTCGTCCTCTATCTCTCGAGAGTTCCGATCGCTAGGCGACCGGGCCTCCGAAGATCTCGATGGGCTTGCTGTCGGCCGCGAGGGTCACGAGCGCGCGCTTGGTGTCCTTGCGCTTGCCGTAACCGAAACGGGTCCGCTTGCGCTTGCCCTGACGGTTGGCGGTGTTGACGCTGCTCACCTTGACGCCGAAGACCTTCTCGACGGCAATCTTGATCTGCGTCTTGTTCGAGTCCGGGTGCACCAGGAAGGTGTAGGTGCCCTCTTCCATCAGCCCGTAGGACTTCTCGGAGACGACGGGAGCCAGCAGGATGTCGCGAGGATCGGCGATCGTGCTCACTTGCTCTCCTCCTTCACTTCCTGGCCGGACTCGGCCGGCCCGTGGATGAACGTGTTGAGCGCCTCGACGCTGAACACGACGTCATCGCTGTAGAGCACGTCGTAGGTGTTCAGCTGATCCGGCGCGAGCACGTGGACGTTCGGCAGGTTCTGCGCGGACTTCCACGCCGCGATGTCCTCGCGACCGACGACGAGCAGCAGGTTCTTGCGATCCGACAGCTCACCGAGGAAGGTGCGGGCACCCTTGGTCGACGGGGTCTGGCCCGCGACGAGCTCGGTGATCACGTGGATGCGCTCGTTGCGCGCCCGGTCGGAGAGGGCACCGCGCAGAGCGGCGGCCTTCATCTTCTTGGGGGTGCGCTGGCTGTAGTCGCGCGGCTGCGGGCCGTGGACGACGCCACCGCCGGCGAACTGCGGCGCACGGGTCGAGCCCTGACGTGCGCGGCCGGTGCCCTTCTGGCGGTACGGCTTCTTGCCACCACCGCGGACGTCGCCGCGGGTCTTGGTGGAGTGCGTTCCCTGGCGAGCCGCGGCGAGCTGCGCGGTGACGACCTGGTGCAGCAGCGCGATGTTCGCGGGAGCGTCGAAGATCTCGGCGGGGAGATCGACGGAGCCGGAGGTCTGG
>NZ_AJVB01000450.1:0-3216 GCF_000278445.1 Rhodococcus sp. R1101 | reverse complement strand
GCGCGGTGCGCACCGCCAGCACGATGCCCCACGGAACGACGACCCAGATCGGCCAGAAATAGATCAGCGACATGGTGCCCAGCGACACCAGCGCCCACACCGCGAGATTGATCGATCCCACCGCCGCCCAGGCGCCCCACTCGATGCGTTGGTGGAGCGGCAGGCGCAGACGTGTGACCGTGTTCCCGGCGGGCCGGGGCGGAGTGGGAGCGGGTGTGGGCGGCAGGTCGGCGAGGACGGCGCCGGCGTCGTCCTGTGTCGTGGCGCGGTAGACCAGGGCGACGCGCTCGTCGAACTCGGTGATGGTCAACCGTCCGGCGGTGAGGTGGTGCCCCAGTCGCTCGACGATCGTCTCGCGCTCGGCGTCGGAGATGCGGAGCGGTGGGCCCGCGGTGCCGGTACGGGTCGGGGCGGCGGGGGATGTGTGTTCCATGGTGCCCTCCGGGATCTTCCACAATGGAATGTCACCTGGTTCCAGGGTGGATATGCCACAGTGGAATGTCAAGCGTTTTCGGTGCCCGGATCGAGAAAGGAACCGGCCATGACCGGACGACCCCTCAACGCCACCGCCGCGTCACTGCTCGGGTTCCTCCACGAAGGCCCCAAAACGGGCTGGGACCTGGTATCCACCGCGCAGACCCGCATCGGCAAGTTCTGGTCGCTGACGACGAGCCAGGTCTACCGGGAACTGGCCACGATGGAACGGCAGGGCCTGATCGAGGCGGGTGAGAAGGGGCCGCGCGACCGCAAGCCCTTCCTGTTGACCGACGCCGGGCGCCGGGCCTTCGCCGAATGGATCGATCGCGAGCCGGGCGACGAGAACATCAGGCACCCGCTGCTGCTGACCGTCGCCTTCGGCGATCACCTCCCGCCCGAGCGCCTCGCCGCGATGCTCGCCGACCATCGACGCAGACACGAGGAGCAACTCGCCGATTACGAACGGGAGGCGGCCGCGGACATCCTCCCGCCCCACGCCGCGGCGACACTCGATTTCGGCATCCTCTACGAACGGGCCGTCCTCGACTGGTTCGACCGCGTGCGCGACCGGCTCGGAACCGGTCCGGTCAGCGCAGCGGATCGAACGCCCTGAGCAAGGGATCCGCCTCACCGGTCATCGATCCGGCGAGCAGCCTTCCGGTGAGGGGGCCGAGCGCCACGCCCCACATCCCGTGCCCGCCGGCGACGTACACCCGATCCGAGCGGGTACGGCCGATCAGCGGGAGCCCGTCCGCCGTACACGGCCGCGAGCCCACCCACTCCTCGGTGCGCCCGTCCCAGTCGACCTCGCGCAGCAGCGGACGTGTCGCGTCGACGATCGCCCGGATGCGCCGCGGGTCGAGTGGGGCGTCGGGGCTGCGGAACTCCATCATTCCCGCGACACGGAACCTGTCGTGGAGGGGTGTGCACGCCACCCGCTGCGCGGGGAAATAGACCGGGTTCTTCGGAATGCTCGGAGGTCGCACGCTGAAGCTGTAGCCGCGACCGGCCTGGACCTGTGTGCGCACACCGAACGACCGGGCGAGCGCTCCCAGCCACGCCCCGTTCGCGAGCACCACGGCATCCGCCGAACGCGGGTCCCCGCCGGCGACGACGACGTCCACCCCGCGACCGGTGTCGCGCACCTCCTCCACTTCGGCGCCCGTGACGATCTCCGCGCCCCGTGCGCGCACGGCGTGCGCCAGCGAGGCAACGAACCGAGGCGGGTCGATGAACCGTTGTCCCCGGATGCGGATACCCACCCGCACCGCGTCCCCGAGCAACGGTTCGAGCGAATGCAGCGTGTCGGTGTCGAGCAGGTCGAAGTCGATCTCGCTGCCGGCGGTGCGCGCGTGTTCGAACTCCTCGACCAGCACGCGACGGTCGTCGTCCGAGGTGAACGCCGCCAGGAACGGATCGGCCACTCGCGTCGGCTCGGTGACGATCGTGCCCCCGGAACCGCGGGCGAGATCGTCGTAGGCACCCAGGGCGAGGCGATTGGCGCGCGCGAAGATCTCCATCGACGACGTCCAGCGCCGCGTCGTGCAGTGTCGGGCGAAGTCGGCGAGGAAACGCAACAGCCGCAGATCGGTCGTAGGCGGCACGTACACCGGCGACGCCGGCCGGAACATCGACCGCAGCCCGTAGCGCAGCACCGCCGGCTCGGGCAGCGGCAAGGTCAGTGCCGGCGCGAGCCACCCGGCGTTGCCCCACGAGGAGTCGCCCGCCACCCCGACCCGGTCGAGCACCGTGACCTCGATGCCGCGCTCCTGCAGGAACCATGCGGTGGACAAGCCCACGATTCCCGCACCGACGACCACCGTCCGACGAACCGTCATCGCAACCTCCTGTGAACGACGAAGCCTGCACCTCCATCATGGACCCGGAAGCGCGAACGGGCCGGGCTCGCGAACGGCTTACTATTTCCGGGGAAGTTCTGCTTGTGGAAAGGGAACCCGGAATGAGTACGAACGTCGAACAGCGTGAATTCCAGGCCGAGACGCGACAGTTGCTGGATCTGATGATCCACTCGATCTACTCGAACAAGGACACCTTCCTGCGCGAGTTGATCTCCAACGCGTCGGACGCCCTGGACAAGCTCCGGCTGGAGTCGTTCCGCAACAAGGATCTCGAGGTCGACACCTCCGACCTGCACATCGAGCTCGAGGTCGACAAGGACGCGCGCACCCTGACCGTGCGCGACAACGGCATCGGCATGAACCGCGACGAGGTGGTCGATCTCATCGGCACCCTCGCGAAGTCCGGTACCGGCGAACTCCGTCAGAAGTTGCGCGAGGCCAAGGACGCCGCGGCCTCCGAGGAGCTGATCGGTCAGTTCGGTATCGGCTTCTACTCGTCGTTCATGGTCGCCGACAAGGTCACCCTCGTCACGCGCAAGGCGGGGGAGAAGACCGGTACACGCTGGGAGTCCAGCGGCGAATCCACCTACACCATCGCCGAGGTCGACGACGCTCCGCAGGGCACCTCGGTGATCCTGCATCTCAAGCCCGAGGACACCGAGGACCACCTCTTCGACTACACCTCGCAGTGGAAGCTCGAGGAGATCGTCAAGAAGTACTCGGATTTCATCGCCTGGCCCATCCGCATGGAGGTCTCGCGCACCACGAAGACGGAGGACGGCACCGACGAGGTCACCTTCGAGACCAAGACCCTCAACTCGCAGAAGGCGCTGTGGGCACGCTCGAAGGACGAGGTCTCCGAGGAGGAGTACACGGACTT
>NZ_AJVB01000449.1:0-3224 GCF_000278445.1 Rhodococcus sp. R1101 | reverse complement strand
CTCGACGTTTCCGACCGGGACGCTCAGCCGACACAGGTGCAGGTGGCCGATACTCCGGCTTCGACCGGTGCTCGACTTCCCCCGCTACCGGGCAGCGCACGATAGCGGAGAATTCCCGGGCACTCATCCCGAGGACGTGGGGCAGGTGGGGGAGTGGTCGACCCCTGGACGCACTGGAGTGACGGCAAGTCGTCCGAGGACAAGTGGGTAGTAGACGAGGATGGCTGGGGCGGTGACGGCTACAGGTCTGTTCCGGCCGGTTCGGGATGCGCTGGTGTTCCGGGTTCTGCCCGGTCGAGTCGGGTCGTCGAACGGTTCGGCGGGATGCGGTCCTGCCTGTCGGCTCTCACCTGCCGCCGTCGGCAGGATCGGGCGGAGACAGGGCGCCGCTCGTGGGGTGCGGGTGTCGTGGATCCGGCGGTGCTGCGCATATCGGTCGGCTCGGAAAAACGAGCAGGTGGGAGAGACCAGCTGGGTGATGTCTCCTTCCGACAGGACCCAGCGCATGCGAGGGCTCAGGGATGCGCAGCGGCCGACGAGTCCGCTCGCATGTACTTGCGAGCGAGAATCGGCGAAAAAGTAGGGACTTCGAAGACGCGCTGCGGGAGGCCTCCGGCACGGATATCGGCCGCGACCAACTCGTGCAGATCCTAAGGGGCTCCATACGGTGAACCCTGCGGGACCCCACTGTCCGAACACGACGCCCGCCTGCTCACCGAGTCCGGGTTCACGGCAGGCCCTACCGAGACCACGGATGCACGCGTCGACCGAGGCATCCGCATGGCCGACCTCGTCGCCGGCTCTCTGTCCATCGCCGAGGCGCGGTCCGCCTCCGCGTCACGCCCGCTCGCATCAGCAACGTATCGCGAACGGTCGCCTGTGGGCATTCGATTCCGGCCGTAACCGCCTGTCGCTCCGGCTCAATTCACCGCCGGTCGGTCGGACCACATCGAGCATGTCGTCGACGTGCTCATCGCCACCGAATGGGAAGCGGCATAGATGGCGGCGATGCTCCCGCTACCGCCCTCCATCCCGCAACTTCGTCGGGCATGACTGTCACCGAAGGAAGTGCTCGAGTGGCAGCCGAACGAGACCGTGTGGCGCGTGCACCGCACCACCGGCCCCATGTACTCGCATGGAATGCCTTGCGCGAACTCGGACCGATTCTGCGATTCGACCAGCAACCGCTTCCGCGGAGCGAGCATTCCGGTTACGGCGTCTGGTACGGCGCTTCGAGCCCCGGAGGGGCGCCGGCGGAAGCATGTCGGTCGGCCCGGGACCGATCGCCACCGTGGTGGCCTGTATCCGACCGGCGTTCGCTTCACCCGCGTCCTGCGGTTGCTCCACGTGTCCGGCATCGGGGGAGGGTCTGGGCCACCCGGGTGGGCGGCAACCATGCTCTCGATTCGGTGGCGCACCGACTGTCCCAGCAGTGGGCACGCACCATCCATCGCGCCCACACCGATCTCGCCGGGGATCGTCTATCGCGGTCGGTTCGCGGGCGGCACGGCCGTCGCCGTCGTCGAACGGACCGCCGACGCGTTCCCGCAACGTCCTGTGCTGTCGCTACCTCAGTCGCATCCAGGCTTGGAGGATGCCATCGATACCGCAGCGCACGAACTCGGTTGCGTCATCACGTGATCGGGTGTTGGGCACGGCTTGTCGCTCGTAGGGGTGATCCTCGTGTCTCGGCCCCGGTTCGGACAGGCGGGAGCATCGTGCCAGGACGCTTCACGAACCGGATAGGTCATGGTCCTCGTCGCTGTCGCGTCCACTCGGGCGAGCACCCCGTGCAGTAGAGGTGGATCGGCCGAGTGTCGCTCCCGCTCCTGTATGCGACGAGCTTCAAGGGGGGCAGCGCCCACTTCGGGATGGAACACGTCCTGGCGTTCCGGATGCTGTCCGGAACGCCAGGATTCGGATGGATCACCTTCGATCCGAACTACGACCTGGAGACCGTGAATCGTACGGATGGAACAGATATAACGAGCCGTCCGTCGCTGCAGTGGTGTTCCGGGCAAGGACTCGACCGTGTTCCGGGCACGAATGTTCGGTGCCGTGAGAGGCGGGATCCTGATCGGCATTCTCGCGGGGGAGCATCCGCGCGGCGAACCGGGACGGTGAAAACTGTTGCGAGAAGGACAGTGCCGGTCTTTCGGTATCGTGCAGAATCCTCACCGGTCGGCGTGCGGAGCGAGTTCGATTGCCTCGCGGTCGGGCGTAGCGCAGCCTGCCGTTCAGGCACGCCTCAGGTTTGCAGGGTCGTCGAACTCGCTTGTTGCAGCGTGCGGCCGCTGCGGTTCCTTCGTGAAGAACAGCATGGCCACTGCGCCGACCAGGCACAACGCCGTCATGACGAGGAATCCGCCGTCGTAGGTGCCCGTGCGACTGACGCTGAAGCCCATGACGGACGGGGCGACGATACCGGACAGTGCGAAACAGGCATCGGCGAAGCCGGCGGCGGTTCCGGGCTGGCTGGGGGCGGCATCGATCGACGCGACCCACCAGATGCCGCCGGTGACGAAGCCGAAGCCGACGCCCGCCGAGATGCAGATCAATGCGACGGTGAGGTTGCCGCGGAAGAACAGGATCGGTGCGATCGACGCACCCGCCAGAAGCAGTGCGACACCGATGATGATGAACCGCGAGCGGATGCTCTGCGTGCGCTTGTACACGCGGTCGACCAGGATTCCGCCGAGCAGCGCACCCAGCACACCGGCTGCCCACGGCGCCACCGAGAACGCGCCGACCTCCTTGATGGACAGGTCGAATTCGTGCTCGAGGTACTGCGGAAGCCAGTACATGAAGGCCCAGAACATGAAGCCCCACGAGAAGTAGCCGAGGCCGACGAGCCAGAGATTCCGGTTGCGGAGGACCTCGCCCCAGTCGGTGCTCGACTCGTGACCGGTCTCCTCACCGTCCAACTGGCCGGCACGGATGTAGTCCAGCTCTTCCTTCGACACGAACTTCGCCTCGGTCGGCGAGTTCTTCAGTGTCGGATAGGCGATCGCGACCCACACGACCCCGACTATCGCCAGAATCCAGAACATCGCCTTCCAGCCGGTGAGGGCGATCAGCTGGGTGAGGATCGGCCCGCCGACGAGCAGGCTGCCGGAGACCGCCACACCGCCGATCAGGGCGAGCGCCTTGCCTCGCTCCTGTGCCGGTAGCCAGCGGCTGACGAGTCGCGTGGCTGCGGGGAAGCACGGCGCTTCACCGGCTCC
>NZ_AJVB01000448.1:0-3228 GCF_000278445.1 Rhodococcus sp. R1101 | reverse complement strand
GGATCGGTGGCATCCACTTACCCAGAACGGCAACCGAACTGAGCAGGAGAAAGACGACCACCATCGGTGCGGCGATCGCCACGTCGGAACCGAGCGCCGCCACCAGATCGATACCGAACTTCAGGAAGACCCCCGCGACCATCGCCATGACGATCGGCATCGGCAGGGCCTCCATCACCCGGCGGACCAGTCCCGAGGCTCCCAGCACCGTCACGAGGGCAGCGGTCACGAAGAACGCGCCGACCACCTCCGCCCAACTCAGGTGCGTCAGCGACCCGCCGACGAGCACCGTGCCCGGGATCGTCCAGAAGAACCCCAGGGGTTGCCGGTAGGCGATGCTCATCACGATCGTGAGCAGGCCGTTGAGTACGAACACCCCGAAGATCCACGACGCCAGTTGCGGCGCGCTCAACCCGCCGGCGGCGCCGGCCGCGAGAATCACCGCGACCGGGCCCGTGCACGAGAAGATGAGGCCGATCAGACCGTTCGCGGCGTATCGCGGACCGAGATCCCGGAGTATGCGGCGCGGCCCGAAGACGGGACGTACAGGACGTTCGTACAGGTCGGTCTCGGCGGTGGGGCGATCGTCCACGGCGGTCATCGGATCCTCAACCTCAATTCTGTTGTCGGAACTTCGCGGCGAGCTCACTGCGCGAGCGGATGCCGAATTTCGAATACACGCGGGTCAGGTGGTACTGCACCGTCTTGACGGACAGGAACAGCTCACCGGCGACTTCCTTGTTGGTGCGGCCCGACGCGACGAGTGTGGCCACGGCGCGTTCCTGCGGGGTGAGGGTCGTGAAATCCGAACGCAGGGAGTCTGTCTCACTGTCACCGGTACGAAGACCGCCGGCTTTGAGTTCCCGGTCGCAGCGTTCGACGTACGAGACGGCACCGAGCGACGAGTACAGTTCACGGGCGGTGCGGATCACCGCGTCGGCGTCGCGGCGACGCCCCGCCCGGCGCATCGTCTGGCCGTACGCGAAGTTGATGCGCGCGCGGTCGTAGGGCAGTGGCAGCGTGTCGATCTCGTCGAGGGCGCTCTCGAAGGCGTCACGGGCAGCGTCGATGTCGCCACGTGCGCCGAGAATTCGGCCGCGTACATAGCCCAGCCGTGCCCTGGCGGACCGGTGCCCGCGCTCGGCGGCGAGTTCCTCGTGTGGACGCAGGAATTCGTCCGCCTCGCCCACCCGTCCGGTGACCACGAGGGCGTTACCGTACAAGTCCTGCCACGGCCAGTGCCCGGGTTCGTCGATCGCACCCCGGCCGCGCATGGTGACGATCGGCTGAAGGTAGCGCAGGACACTCGTGTAGTCGGAGACCACTTCGGCGCACTGCGCCAGACACAGGCAGGCGGGTACGAGCATCAGCGAGTAGTCACCGGTTCCGGCGCGAGCGCGATGGGCGTGCTCTCTTGCTGCACCCCAATTCCCGCGCAACGCGTGGACCTGGGCCCCGGTCCAGTGGACGAGCGGTCGGAGCAGATCGAGTTGCGTCGCCTCGAGTTGTGCCGCGGCACGGTCCACGGTGCGGAGAGCGTCGGACCACGCGCCCAGGGCGAACTGCGTCCGGGCGAGCCACGCCTGTGCCCACAAGGAGATCCGCAGCGACCCCCCGCGCAAGGTGGTCGGCTCTGCGGCTTCGAGTTCCGTACGCGCGAGATCGGGCTGGTCGAGCGCGAGTGCGAGCCATCCCTCGGCCATGCGGATGCGCTGGCTCTGTGCCCCGAGCCGGATGGCTTCGGACAGAGCTGAATACGATTCGACCGCTTCGTCGACCCGTCCGGTCATCGCCAGTCCGAGGCCCCGGATGGCTCGCGACTCCACCACTGGAGGTGTTGTCTCGGGGAGGGTGTGCGAGGCGCGATCGGCCCACAGGACGAGGTCGTCGCCGCGCAGTCGTGCCAGCGAGTGCAGCACCATTCGCTGGGAGATCGTCGCAGCGAGTACGGGGTCGGACTCCGGGTCGTCGAGCATCGACCACGCTTCGGTGAGCAGATGATGGGCTTCGGCGGCCCGGCCCTTCTGGATCGCGAGATAACCCAGCACGGCATTGCGCATCGGCCCGCTCGGCACGCTCTCGATTTCGGGAACGAACGTCTGGGCCTGAGGGAGATCCGCCGCGCCGGTCAGTGCGTCGACACCGCGAATCATCCTGCGGGTCCGCAATTCTCGGTCGAGAGTGATGCGGCTGGAGGTGATCAGCGCTTCGGCTGCCTGGGACCAGGCACCGTCGGCGGCGCAGCGCCGGGCATAGGAGTCGAGGCGGGCGGCGAGTTCCTCGTTTCCGGTGGGCGTCGCGGACACGAGGTGGAACAGCCGGGCGCCTTCGTCGTCGACGATCGAGGCGGCCCGCTCGTGCAGACTGTGCCAGCGTGCCGGACCGATCTCGTCGGCCACGGCGGCGCGGGTCATGGGGTCGGGGAACGACAACGACACCACGCCTCGTTGTTCGCGCATCGTGAGCAGACCGAGTCGGTGCGCTTCGTCGAGTGGTCCGGTGGTGTCGCCGATCTCGGCGAGTTCTGCGACGAGTGTGAGTGATTCGATGGATCCCTGCGTGGCGGCAGTGTCCAGGACAGCAACCGATTCGACGAGGGCACGCGTGTCCGGTGAACACCGAGCGAGGATGCGGGCCACCCTCCCGGAGTGTTGCCGAGGGGCCGGGAAGCGCGCCTGCCAGCGGTGCCATTCGTCGCGCGGGATCTCGTCGAGGAGCTGCAGGATCGAGCGGGGATTCCCGAGAGTGTGCTCCTGCAGACGACGAGCCGTCCACGCGGACAGATCGACACCGATGCGACGTAGGGCGAGCTGCGCGACATCCGGTGGGGTCAGCGGACCGACGTGGATCGTGTCCACGCGATGATTGTTCGAGAGAAGGCGCGCGGTCGCCTCGGTGACATCGTCGGGAAGCACGTCGGGCACGATCCAGATCATGAGAAGGGGGCGTCCGTGCGCTCGCCGCCTCGAAGAGGACAGCGACTGCAACGACTCGACGTCCGCGTAGTGCGCGTCGTCCACGACGATCACGGTCACATCGTCGATCCGATCGAGGAGAGTGCGGGCCGCTTCCACCGGGTCGTCCGCGACGACGGTGTCGCCGAGAAGCTGCTCGAGCACGGACCAGGGATGGTCGGCCTCCCATGGCGCACCGGACGCGTCGTGGACGATCAGGTCGTCGTGGCGAGCGACGACGACCTGATCGTCCACGACGCGTCCGGTGCGCCAT
>NZ_AJVB01000447.1:0-3229 GCF_000278445.1 Rhodococcus sp. R1101 | reverse complement strand
CACCCATGGCTAATCCTTTCGTCAAGGGCTGGAAGTACCTCATGGCGCTCTTCAACTCGAAGATCGATGAGAAGGCCGATCCGAAGGTCCAGATTCAGCAGGCGATCGAGGACGCTCAGCGCCAGCATCAGGCCCTCTCGCAGCAGGCGGCTTCCGTCATCGGTAACCAGCGTCAGCTCGAGATGAAGCTCAATCGGCAGTTGGACGAGGTCGAGAAGCTCAACGCCAGCGCACGCCAGGCCGTCATGATGGCCGACCAGGCCACGGCGGCGGGGGACACCGAGAAGGCGATCCAGTACACGAATGCGGCCGAGGCGTTCGCCGCGCAGCTCGTCACCGCCGAGCAGTCCGTCGAAGACCTCAAGGTGCTGCACGACCAGTCGCTCCAGGCCGCCGCGCAGGCCAAGAAGGCCGTCGAGCAGAACGCCATGGCGCTGCAGCAGAAGGTCGCCGAGCGGACGAAACTGCTCAGCCAACTCGAGCAGGCCAAGATGCAGGAGCGCGTGAGCGAGTCGCTGCGGTCGATGGATTCGACCCTCTCGGCTCCGGGGACCACCCCGAGCCTGGACGCTGTCCGGGAGAAGATCGAGCGCCGCTACGCCAACGCCCTCGGTTCGGCCGAGCTCGCCCAGAATTCGGTGCAAGGCCGGATGCTCGAAGTGCAACAGGCCACCGTCCAGATGGCCGGTCACAGCCGCCTCGAGCAGATCCGGGCGTCGATGAAGGGCGAGGCACTCCCCGGTGCCCCCGCGAACCCTGCCGTCGACACCCGCAAGGAACCCCCGAACGCCGCCGGGACCACCGGCCGGTGATTCGTACCCCCGGGAACTGATCCGCCGTGAACGCCTCCGGAGACGACCGGGCCGGGAACATCCCCGGCTCGGTCGTCGCCGCATTCCGCGACGCCACCGACAACGCGATGGACGCCGCGCGCCGCTGGCGCGATCCCGCGGCCCGGCTGCGCCGTAAGAAGCGGCGTGCCCGTCGGCGTGCCGGTTTCTTCGGAGCCACCTCGGGCACCACGGCGATCGGCACCGCCACCCTCGCCGTCGCATCGGCTCCCGAATGGACGCTCGTGGCGACCGGGGGAGCGACAGCTGCCTTCGCGATACCGGCCGTCCTCGCCGTCCGGACGTTCCGTCGTCTCGACGCGGTACCGCTGCCCCCACCGCCGCCCCGCCGGCGGTCGCTCCCGCCGGCCGATTCGGTTGCCCGCGCACCGATGGAACGACTCGCGGCGAACGAGGAGAGTCTCAGGCGCCTGCTCGGTGTTCTGGTGAGATCGAATTCCGTGGCCTCCGACGACCTCGCCGAGATCGACGACGCCGCACGCGCGGCCGCGTCCGCACTCGACGCCGTCGTCGAGGACGTGGTGGCCCTCGAATCCGCCGCGCGAGGCAGTGCGGCCGCGAAGACCCATCTGTCCGCTGCCATCACCGACGCGGGCGAGCGTCTCGGAACGGGCGTCGACCAGTTCGAGGAACTCGTGGCCGCCGCTGCCCGGCTCGCCGCGACCGCCGAGGGCAACCGTTCGCTGGCGATGCTCGACCGGCGCCGCGCCGAACTGATCGCCACGTCCGACAAGCTCGAGAGCTGGGCTCAGTCCTGGCGCGAGGTGGGGCAGATCGAGCAGCGTTACCGCTGAGTGCGCGGATAGATCAGTCGTCGACACCCCGCGCGGCGAGTGCCTCACCCATCGCCTCGGCCGTGCGCAATGCTCCCACCACCACCGGAACCACGAGAGCCCGCAACGAGAAGCCGAGGCCGCGCGCTCTGCGTGCCTCGGTCGCCCGGGTGACCACGGTGCCGAGCAGTGGGATCGCGCGGACGGTCATCACCAGCACGAGGCCCACCCGATCGGGGTCGACGCCGACGCGTGCGAGGGGACGTGCCGCCCGCACGATCGCGTCGAGCATGTCGGTGGTCCGCGTCGTGAGAGTCACCAGGGCGGCCAGCGCGACCGCCACGAGTAGCGATCCGCAGATCACCACCGCGCGTTCCCAGCCGGCGACGAGCACCTGGAAGCCGACGATGATCGCGAGCATCCACACCAGTGGACGCAACTGCACGACGGCGAGACGCGGCGGTATCCGCGCGGCGGCATAGGCGAGCACGGCCAGACCCAGGGCGGGTAGCACTTGCCACGGCTGGCGGATCCACAGGGTCAGCACGAGGATGAGCACTGCGACCGCGAGCAGCTTCGCCCCCGCCGGAATCCTGTGCAGGACGGAGGTTCCCGGGTGGTAGAGGCCGAAAGTGTTCACCCGATCAGGTTCCGGTAGTGCGCCAGTGCCGCGACCGGTTCGTCGTCGGCGACGATCCGCCCCGAATCCACCACGAGGACACGGTCGAAATCGGTGAGCAGATCGAGGTTGTGCGTCACCGCGATCACCTGCTGCGGCAGGCTCGCGAACGTACGGGCGATGAGCTTCGTGTTCCGCAGGTCGAGTAGGGTCGTCGGCTCGTCGGCGACGAGCACCGCCGGGTCGGTCACCATGATCGCGGCGAGCGCGAGCAACTGCTTCTGGCCGCCCGAGAGCAGGTGGCTGGGATGGTCGTGGTGTCCCGCGAGCCCGAAATCGGCGAGGACCTGCCGCACCCGGGCTTCACGTTCCTCCTTGCCGAGCCCGCTGCGCCGCAGCGAGAAGGCGACGTCCTCGGCCACCGTCGGCATGACGATCTGGTGATCCGGGTCGGTGAAGACGAAACCGACCTTCTTGCGCACCTCCCGGCCCTTGCGGGCCGTATCGAGGCCGTCGACGGACACCGATCCGGACGACGGGACGAGCAGACCGTTGATCATCCGCGCCATCGTCGACTTGCCGCTGCCGTTCGCGCCGACGATGCCGACGCGTCGTTCGGTGAGGACGACGTCGACGCCGTCGAGGACGGTGCGGTCGCCGTAGGCGTGCCGCACCCCCCGGAATCGGATCTCGCTCATCGACGGTCGGCCGACGGGGGTCAGTGGGCGGGGTCCGCCGCGGGGCGGTGCGCGATACGCGGCGCCACCAGCGCGGGATAGGCGCGGTGCACCTGGGCGGCGACCGCGGCGGCGACGACCGCCTTGGCCAGATCGCCCGGCAGGAAGGTGACGTTGGCGGCGGCCGCGGCCCACACCGTGAGATCGGTGCGCAGGACCATACCCGCGATACCGAAGGCGTAGAGCACGACGATGCCGCCGAGGACGTTGACGGCCACACCGGGCAGCGTGCGGTAACGCGGCAGCATC
>NZ_AJVB01000446.1:0-3233 GCF_000278445.1 Rhodococcus sp. R1101 | reverse complement strand
CGTCGACGAGATTCCGCAGGACATCGGGGTCGGCGGTGGCCGGCCCCCATAGTGCAAACGATCTTGGTGCGTCGGGTCACGGTTCGAGCCTAGCCTTCGACGCTCGGACCCTCCATCTCAGCACCCCGGCGCGTGTCGCCGGGGTGCCCGTGAGACGGGCGATGCCGGGGCATCACGGACGAAGTTGACGTCCGTTCTTGTCGCGGACCTTGCCGGTGAGCATCAGGATGCCGTCGATCAACGGCCAGATGCCACCGATACCACAGGTGAGCCAGGTGACGGCGATCTGGGCGACCGCCACGCCCGGCTGGTCGAGATAGAAGCGTCCGGCACCGAAGGCACCGAGCAGGATCTCGAGCACGCCCGCGGTGACCTTGCTCTTGTCGGAATAGGGCTCACCGGTGTAAGGATCGCGGCCGAAGGGCGCTGCGGCGTCGCGTCCGTACGGGTTCGACGGGTCGGGGTAGCCGTAGGCGGGCATCACCCCGTAACCGGGCGGCGGGCCGTATCCCTGTCCACCCTGCGGGCCGTAGCTCTGCGCCTGGTGCGATCCCTGCGGGCCGGTGTACCCACCCTGCGGCGGGCCGTATCCCTGCGCCTGGTGCGATCCCTGCGGACCGGTGTAGCCGCCCTGCGAAGGGTCGTGCTGCGGGGACCCGATCGGAAAGTGCGGATCGGGTGTCCCGTAGACCGGCCCGGCCCCGGACGCGGTCCGGCCCGGATGCTCGCCGTAGGGATAGTCGCCCGGGGGCGGATAGTCGGACTGGTGCTCGGCCGGCGGCGGGTAGCTCGGGGTGTTGCCCCAACCCGGTCCGTTGCCGACACCGGAATAGGTGTCCCATCCGGGCCCCGGAGTGCCGGTGGCACCACCGAGGGAGTCGAGGGTGGGCGGCTGCGCCGACAACGAGGCCTGCGCGGTGGCGTCGTAGTCGAAGGCGCGCCCGAGATCGGGCGGCGGCGTCTGGTCGCTCTCCGACCGATCCGGGGCGTCCGCGCCGGATCCGGACCCGGTCCGCTTCGTCAGGTCCGGCTTGGCAGGCTCCGAATCGGGTGCTCCCGCAGCTCCCGGGTCCTGTGTGGTCACGAGTGATCCCCCTTGTTGTCTCCGGACGTCGCCTCGTCGACTCTACCGGCGGCAGGCGAGGGGCCGGCGGTGCCGGCGGCAGGCGCGGTCCCGGCCGTCTCGTCCTCGACCGCCGGGTCGGCCGCGTTCGCTGCCGCCCCCGGATTCAGTCTCGAAGGCTCCTCGCGACCCTTGCGCGCGAGGACGAAGTACACGACCGCGAGCACGAACACGATGCCCGAGGTGAACGTGTTGATCCGGATGCCTGCGATCTCGGTGGCCGCGTCCGTGCGCATGAGTTCGATCCAGAACCGGCCCGCGCAGTACCCGGCCACGTAGAGGGCGAACAGTCGTCCGTGGCCGATCGTGAACTTCCGGTCGACGAGCACCAGCAACAGCACCACGGCGAGGTTCCACAGCAGTTCGTAGAGGAAGGTCGGGTGCACGACGAAGGCCACCTCACCCGTGGACACACCGTCGACCAGCCCCGGAGCGACCTGTCCCGCGTCGTTGCGCCGCTCGTAGATCTCGAGTCCCCACGGGACCGTGGTCTCGCGGCCGTAGAGTTCCTGGTTGAACCAGTTGCCGAGGCGCCCGATGGCCTGCGCCAGCAGGATCGCCGGGGCGAGCGCGTCCCCGAAGGCGGGCAGCGGGATCCCGCGTCGGCGGCACCCGATCCACGCACCCAGCGCACCGAACGCGACGGCGCCCCAGATACCGAGGCCGCCCTCCCAGATCTTCAGGGCGTCGACCGGGTCCGCTCCGGCTCCGAAGTACTTCTGCCAATCGGTGGCGACGTGATAGAGCCGCCCGCCGATCAGGCCGAAGGGCACCGCCCACACGGCGATGTCGAGGACGGTGCCCGCCTGCCCGCCGCGTGCGACCCAGCGGCGGTCGCCCCACCAGATCGCTACGACGATCCCGACGATGATGCACAGGGCATAGGCACGGAGGGCGAAGGGCCCGAGGTACCAGACGCCCTGCGGCGGACTCGGCAGATATGCCAGAACAGACGCAGTGGATGTCACGAGTGCACGTTAGCGGAGCGAACGCCCTTCGCGAGATCCTGTGTGAGGGCGAGCAGCGCGTCGTGTCCCTCCGCGACTGCGGAGACCAGCGCCGAACCGACGATCACGCCGTCGGCGTAACCCGCGATCTCCGCGGCCTGTGCACCGTTGCGCACACCGAGGCCGACGCCGACCGGGATGTCGGAGTGCGTGCGCACCCGGGCGACGATCTCCGGCGCGCGGTTGTCGACACTGTCGCGAGCGCCGGTGACACCCATCGTCGACGTGGCGTAGACGAAGCCACGGCACTTGTCGAGGGTGATCGCGAGGCGTTCGTTGGTCGACGACGGTGCGACCAGGAAGATCCGGCCGAGCCCGTACTTGTCGGCGGCGGCGATCCACTCCTCGGCCTCGTCCGGCACGAGATCCGGCGTGATGATGCCGAGTCCGCCCGCCGCCGCGAGGTCGCGCGCGAAGTTCTCGACGCCGTACTTGCTCACGAGATTCCAGTAGGTCATCACGACCGCGGCGCCACCGGCGGCGGTGATCGCCTCGACGGCCGGGAAGACGTCGCGGACCCGGACGCCGTTGGCGATCGCCTCGAACGCAGCGTTCTGGATGGTGGTGCCGTCCATGACGGGGTCGCTGTACGGGATGCCGACCTCGACGAGGTCGCAGCCACCCTCGACGAGGACCTTCATCGCCTCGACGGAACGCTCGACGGTCGGATAGCCGACCGGGAGGTAGCCGACCAGCGCGGCGCGGTTCTCGGCGCGGCAGGTCGCGAAGATCTCGGTCAGGCGTTCGTGCGGGGCGCTCACTGGGCTGCTCCTTCGGGGCCGGTCTTGTCGGCGGACTCGTCGGTCGGCAGGTAACCGAACCACTTGGCGGCGGTGTCGACGTCCTTGTCTCCGCGACCGGACAGGTTGACGAGGACGATGGCGCCCTTGCCGAGTTCGGGGCCGAGCTTCACGGCACCGGCAACGGCGTGGGCCGACTCGATAGCGGGGATGATGCCCTCGGTGCGGCACAGCAACGCGAAGGCGTCCATGGCCTCGCTGTCGGTGACGGCGCGGTACTCGGCCCGGCCGGTGTCGGCGAGCCAGGCGTGCTCGGGGCCGACGCCGGGATAGTCGAGCCCCGCGGAGATCGAATACGATTCG
>NZ_AJVB01000445.1:0-3240 GCF_000278445.1 Rhodococcus sp. R1101 | reverse complement strand
CCACCTGCCAGCCACGATCGTTCGCCGCGGTCTGCGAGACGAGGATCTCGTTGCCGGACACATCGCCGGTACCCGCGGTGATCTGCAGGTCGAGGACGTCCTCGAGCGGCCCTCCTGCGGCGGCTCCGAACTCGAAGTCCTGGTCGATCTTCGCCTGGACGCCGTAGACGGGCACGACCTCCTCGACGCCGTCGACGGTGCGCACCGCATCCGCGGCGGGCGTCGGAACGCCGAACATCTGCGGCCCGGTGAGCATGAAGTCCGCCTCGACGCCGTTGTCGACGAGCGAGTCGACACTCGCCTTCGCCGACGAACCGAACACGCCGATGACGGAGACGAGCATCAGGCCCAGGGTGAGGGCGAAGGCCGTCGCGGCGGTGCGCCGGGGATTGCGGGTCGCGTTGGTGCGCGCGAGCCGGCCGATGGATCCGAAGGGTCGGGCGAAGACGGCACCGAGCGCGTTCACGACGGGTCGGGACAGCGCCGGCGCCGCGAACAGGACCGCCAGGATCAGCAGGAACGCGCCGATGCCGACGGTCGCGGCCGCGCCACCGCCGACCTGCTGGGCGCCCACCACGACCAGGGCCGCACCGACGATCGCGCAGAGCACACCGATGATCGTGCGCAGCCGCAGCGATTCGACCGTCGCAGTGGATTCCTCGCGCATCGCGGCCACGGGCGGAACGTGGGTCGCGCGCCGGGCCGGGGCGTAGGCACTGATCATCGTCACGACCACGCCGACGAGCAGCGCGACGATCACGGTGCGCGGGGACAGCTGCAGCGGGCCGGACGGCAGTCCGAGATCTGCGGCGTTCAGCGCCGCGCGCAGGCCGTAGGCGAGGGCGACACCGGCGGCGATGCCGAGGACGCTGCCTATCAGGCCGACGACGAAGGCTTCGAGGGTGACGGACCGGCCGACCTGCTTGCGGCTCGCGCCGATCGCGCGGAGCAGAGCGAGTTCGCGCAGTCGCTGGGCGACGATCATCGAGAAGGTGTTGTAGATGATGAACGTGCCGACGAGCAGCGCGATCGCGCCGAACGCGAGCAGGAAGTAGTTGAGGAAGTTCAGTGCCTCGGCGACCTGCGACTTGGTCTCCTCGGTGACCTCGGCGCCGGTCTGGACCTTCAGATCGGGCAGCGCCGCCGCGATCTCGTCGCGCAACTCGTCGGGCGAGAGCGACCCGTCGCCCGCGACGTCGAGGAAACCGACGTGCCGGCCGTCGGTGAACAGCTGGGACGCCTGCTGTTCGGTGAACAACGCGCCGATATAGCCGCCCGTATCGGTGTCGAGCTGGTAGACGCCGCTGACGGTCACCGGCACCATGCCCTGGGAGATGGTGAGCACCGTCGTGCTGTCGCCGACCGAGAGTCCGCCGCGTTCCGCAGCGCTCTCGTTGAGCGCGATCTGCCCGTTCTGCGCGGGCGGTGCACCGGCGACGAAGATCTCCGGTTCGCCGACGAGACGGTCGGGCGGGATGTAGGCGTAGCCCTCGGCGGGCGCGCCTCCGGTCTGGATCGCGGCGCCCTCGGAGTCGAGGACGATGATGCCGCCACCGATCGTCGGAGAGACGCGGTCGACGCCGGGGAGGGCTGCGACCTCGTCGACGGCCGCGATCGGTACGCCGCTGGTGCCGTTCTCCTCGGTGCCGACGCGGACGTCGACGCCCTGGGCGACGTCGCCGAAGATGTTGTCGAAGGTGCGCTGCAGCGTGTCGGTGAAGACGAACGAGCCGGTGATGAAGGCCGTGCCGAGCACCACGGAGAGCACGGTCAGAGCGAGCCGCACCTTGTGGGCGGCGAGGTTGCGCAGGGCAACTCTGCGGATGGGATTCCCACTCATCGCGGTGTCTCCTATTCCGCCACGGGTGCCGCGGAGGCGGGATCGAACTGCTTCATCCGGTCGAGCACACGGTCGGCCGTGGGTTCGCGCATCTCGTCGACGATGCGTCCGTCGGCGAGGAACACCACGCGGTCGGCGTAGCCGGCGGCACGCGGGTCGTGGGTGACGATCACGACGGTCTGGTCGAACTCGTCGACGGCGGCCCGGAGGATGGAAAGTACCTCACCGGACGAGCGGGAATCGAGATTGCCGGTCGGCTCGTCGCCGAAGATGATCTCCGGTCGGCCGGCGAGGGCACGCGCACACGCGACGCGCTGCTGCTGTCCACCGGACAGCTCGCCGGGGCGGTGTCCGAGGCGGTCGGTGAGGCCCAGACGGCTGACGACGGTGTCGAGCCATTCGCGATCGACCTTGCGGCCCGCGATATCCACCGGCAGGGTGATGTTCTCGAGCGCGGTGAGAGTGGGGACGAGGTTGAAGGCCTGGAAGACGAAGCCGATGCGGTCGCGCCGCAGCTGGGTCATCCCCTTGTCGGACAGGGTCGTCAGGTCGGTGTCGCCGATGAAGACCGCTCCGGAGGTGGCGCTGTCGAGACCTGCGAGGCAGTGCATGAGGGTCGACTTGCCCGATCCGGAAGGACCCATGATCGCGGTGAACTCACCGGCGGCGAAGTCGGCGGTCACGCCGTCGAGGGCGTGTACCGAGGTTTCCCCGCTGCCGTAGATCTTCTTCAGGTCCTGGGCGCGGGCTGCTGGGGCCGAGTGCAGTGGCATGCACCCATCTTCCCGGTGCGGGGACCCTCGCACCATCGGGGAGGACCCCGATCTTCGACTCGGGGATACGGGCGTATGCCGGGCGGGAGCTCAGGCCCAGCGGGCCTGCCCTCCGTCCAGCGGGAGCGTCGCGCCGGTGAGATAGCGTGCGTCGTCGCTCACGATCCAGGCCACGGCGCGGCCGATGTCCTGTTCGGGGTCGCCGATGCGGCGGAGCGGGATGGACTTCACGAAGGCGGCGGCCTCCTCCGGGTACGTCTCCGTCCATTTCTTCAGGCCCGGGGAGAGGGCGTGGGGGGCGACGGCATTGACGCGGATACCGTCGATTCCCCATTCGGATGCCGCGGTGCGCGTCAGCGACCGCAGTGCCTCCTTGGTCGAGGCGTAGCCGCCGTACCCGCTGGTGTCCCACCGCACGGCGGCGGAGGTGACCATGTTGACGATGGACCCGCCTCCGCGGGCCTTCATGATCGGGTGGACGAGTTGCATGGCCTGCAGCGCCGCGAGCGGACCCGAGCGGTACGCCTTCTCCAGCACGGCCGGCTTCAGGTCGAGCAGCGGGCCGAGCGGATTGAAGCTGGCGTTGTTGACGAGGATGTCGACGCCGCCGAACAGCTCGACCGTTCG
>NZ_AJVB01000444.1:0-3238 GCF_000278445.1 Rhodococcus sp. R1101 | reverse complement strand
TGCAGATAGGCGTGCTCGTCGATGATCACGATGCGGATCGGGTCGACGTCCGTTCGGAGACGGTGTCGCGGGACGCCGAATAATAGGTCAAATGCACGGCACGGCCGTCCCGCACCGCGGCCCGCACCTGCCCGGCCGCATCGGAATCCCCGGCCGTCCCCGGCTCCGGATCGGCGACGGTGTCGGCGGGGGTGGCGGCGGTCCCGGCCGCCGCCTCGATCTTCGCGATCGCCGCCTGCGCCGCCGACGGATCGACCACCCCCGGCATCTCCTGCAGCGACCGCAACGCCACGAGCAGCGCGGTGGCCTCGGTGGAGGTCAACCGCAGCGGCCGGTCGATGCCGGCGGTGAAGGTCACCACGATGCTGTCCTCGGAGAACGACAGGTCGATCAGGTCGCCGGGGCCGTAGCCGGGCAGCCCGCACACCCACAGCTGGTTCAGGTCGTCCATCACCTGCTTCGGGGTCACCCCCAGATCACGGGCCGCCTCCGCCGCGCTGATCCCCGGGTGCGCCAGGAAATACGGCACCAGATTGAGCAGTCGTCCCAGCCGCGCCGACAGTCGTGTGCTCATCGACCCTCCTCCCCCGCATCCGTTGCCGCCCGCTCGAGGATGCGCTGCACCTCGGCCCGCAACTCCGGCGGGTCGAGCACCAACGCGTCGGCGCCCTGCCCGGCGACGATCCGCGCGATCCACTCCCAGGAGCGCACCGGCACCTCGAGTTCCGCCCCGTCCCGGTCGCCGACCCGCCGCGCCGCGCCGGGCCGTCCGAGCCGGCGCAACTCCCAGGCGCGTCCGTCCGCCACCCACAGCCGAGCCGAACCGGTCACCTCCGCCGGGGAGGTCGCGGCCAGCACCCGGGCCCGCAGATCCACCCCCTCCGGGATCTGCACCGCCCCCTCCGGGCCGATGGCGGTGATCTCGTCGCCGATGCGGGACAAGCGGAAGGTGCGCACCGCGTCGCGGTCACGGTCGTGGCCGACGAGATACCAGCGGCCGTGCACGGTGACCACACCCCACGGCTCGACGGTGCGCGTCGACCACGGCTCGGTGGGGGAACTGCGGTGGGTGAAGCGCACCGCCCGCCCCGCGTCGATCGCGGCGAGCAGCGCCGTCAGCGCCGGCTCGGAGCCACGGGCGCGCGGCGGCAGCGGCGCCACCACCTCCCCGCCGTCGGTGTCGACACGGATCCCGGCGGCCCGCAACTTGAACACCGCGCCCTGCGCGGCGGCGGTCAGCTCCGGCGATTCCCACAGCGCAGCGGCGACGGCGACGGCGGCGGTCTCCTCCCGCGTCAGATCGATCTCCGGCAGCTCGTAGGCGTCGCGGTTGATGCGGTAACCCTCCACCGTCGACGACCGTGACGGCCGGCCGGTCTCGAGCGGCACCCCGAGATCGCGCAGTTCGTTCTTGTCCCGCTCGAACATGCGGCTGAACGCCTCGTCGCTCGCGCATTCGGAGTAGCCGGCCACCGAGGCCCGGATCTTCTCCGCGGTCACGAACTGTCGGGTGGACAGCAGCGCGATGACCAGATTCACCAGCCGTTCGACTTTCGAGATCGCCACGGGCCAACCCTAGTGCCCGCGCGCCGCCGGCACCGCATCACCGCCCATCGGATCGGACCGCACGGTCCGATCCGATGGGCACCGGTGCTCACATGGAGGCGATGAGCCGTTCGACGCGTTCGTCCACCGACCGGAAGGGGTCCTTGCACAACACGGTGCGCTGCGCCTGATCGTTGAGCTTCAGATGCACCCAGTCGACGGTGAAATCGCGGCCGGCGGCCTGCGCGGCGGCGATGAAATCACCGCGCAGCTTCGCCCGGGTGGTCTGCGGCGGGGTGTCCACCGCCGCATCGACGGACTCGTCGTCGGTCGCCCGCGCCGCCAACCCCTTGCGTTGCAGCAGGTCGAACACGCCGCGGCCACGTTTGATGTCGTGATACGCCAGGTCGAGCTGGGCGATCTTCGGATCCGACAGTTCCATGCTGTAACGGTCCTGATAGCGCTGGAACAGCTTGCGCTTGATCACCCAGTCGATCTCGGTGTCGACCTTCGCGAAGTCCTGCGACTCGACGGCGTCGAGGACACGGCCCCACAGGTCCACCACCTGCGCGACATGCGGATCGGGTTCGCGCTGGTGCAGATACTCCACCGCCCGCGCGTGATATTCACGCTGGATGTCCAGGGCGCTGGCCTGCCGGCCCCCGGCCAGGCGCACCGGGCGCCGACCGGTCAGATCGTGGGAGACCTCGCGGATCGCGCGGATGGGGTTGTCGAGCGCGAAGTCCCGGAACGGCACCCCGGCCTCGATCATCTCGAGCACCAGCGCCGCCGACCCCACCTTGAGCATGGTGGTGGTCTCGGACATGTTCGAATCCCCCACGATCACATGCAGCCGCCGGTACTTCTCGGCGTCGGCGTGCGGTTCGTCGCGGGTGTTGATGATCGGCCGCGACCGGGTGGTCGCCGACGAGACACCCTCCCAGATGTGCTCGGCGCGCTGCGACAGGCAGAAGGTCGCGGCCTTCGGGGTCTGCAGCACCTTCCCGGCGCCGCAGATCAGCTGCCGGGTCACCAGGAACGGCAGCAGCACATCGGAGATGCGGGAGAACTCGCCGACGCGGGCGACGAGATAATTCTCGTGGCAGCCGTAGGAGTTGCCCGCCGAGTCGGTGTTGTTCTTGAACAGGAAGATGTCGCCGCCGATGCCCTCTTCGGCCAGACGCTGCTCGGCGTCGATGAGCAGTTCCTCGAGGACCCGCTCACCGGCATGGTCGTGTTCGACGAGCTGGAGCAGGTCGTCGCACTCGGCGGTGGCGTACTCGGGGTGCGAGCCGACATCGAGATACAGTCGCGCCCCGTTCCGCAGGAAGACGTTCGAACTGCGCCCCCAGGACACCACCCGGCGGAACAGATAGCGGGCCACCTCGTCGGGGCTCAACCGGCGATGCCCGTGGAAGGTACACGTGACGCCGAACTCCGTCTCGATACCCATGATTCGTCGCTGCACACTTCGACAGTACCGCGCAAACCCGACCCCCATGGGTGGCAACGACATCTACGGTTCGAGGTGTGATTCTTCGCGAGCACTACCGCACCGCCGACCGGGCCCTGTTCGACCGTTCCGGGGCGCTGCGCCCGTCCCCCGCCGACCCGCTGTTGCGTGATCTCGGGCGCGCCGCCAACCACAGTGTGCTGTGGATGGCGTGCGCCGCGGTGTGCGCGGCCGCCGGGG
>NZ_AJVB01000443.1:0-3246 GCF_000278445.1 Rhodococcus sp. R1101 | reverse complement strand
GATTCGGGTCCGGCCATCACCCGGACCGCGGTCGCCGCGAGGTCGAGCGACGGCGCGAAGACCGTGAGGCAGTCGTAGTCGACGCACGCCGGCACCACGCCGTGCGCCGGGATCACGCCGAGGGTGGCCTTGACACCGACGATTCCGTTCAGCGCGGCCGGGACGCGTCCCGACCCGGCGGTGTCGGTGCCCAGCCCGATGTCGGCGATGCCGAGCGCGACGGCGACCGCCGAACCCGAACTCGAACCGCCCGAGACCTTCTCGGGATCCCAGGCGCACCGCACCGCCCCGTACGGGCTGCGGGTCCCGACGAGACCGGTGGCGAACTGGTCGAGGTTGGTCTTGCCCAGGACGACGGCGCCGGCGGCGATCAGGCGCTCGACACCCGAGGCGGTCTCCTCGGGGACGTACGCGAACTCGGGACATGCAGCAGTGGTCGGGATTCCGGCGACGTCCACGTTGTCCTTGACCGCGACGACCAGACCGGCGAGCGGCAGTGACTCACCGGCGGCGACGCGGGCGTCCACGGCGGCGGCCTCGGCGAGGAGATCGTCGGCGCCGCGCAGCGTGATCCACACTTCGGGGCGCTCCACCTCGCCGATGCGGCGCAGCGCGGCGAGAACGCGATCGGTGGCGGACACCCTCGCCGGGGAGACGGGCGCCGCAGCTGTATACATCGTCGTGGACATGGCTGTATACGCTATGGACCGGCAATGACGCCGCTGTGACGTTGTGTAACAGCCTTGTTAGGGATGTCCTCTCCGGCCGGATGCCGGCATGCGGACGGATCAGAAGTCGCGTTCGATCTGCAGGACACCGATGGTCGTGGCGAGAGCATCGTATTGCGTGACGAGCAGGCAGAATTCGATGAGCCTGCGGTCGTCGTAGTACTGCGCGAGCGACGACCAGGTCTCGTCGGACAGGTGCTTCGTGGTCACGAGCTCGTCGACGGCGGTGAGAAGCGTACGGTGCCTCGGCTGCCAGCCCGGAGCGCCGGGTCCGGCGACGATACGGTCGCGCACCTCGTCGGTGATCCCCGCGCGGCGGCCCAGACGGGTGTGGTGGTCGAATTCGTAACCGCACTCGCGTAGATGCGCTACCCGCAGGATGACCATCTCCGACTCGAAGCGGCCGAGGCGGCCGAACGGCATGAGCATGCCCGCATAGTGCAACCATCCGCGGAACAGTCGCCCGGTGCGGCCGAGCGTGCTGAACAGGTGGGCGTCCGAGGTACCCCCGGCAGCGGACAGGGCCTTCCATGTCACCCAGTTGAGCGGGCCGAGTTCCTTGAAACGTCCGGGCTGGATGCGGGGTGTCATGAGCGCCAGTGTGCCCGAACGAGCTCGTCCGGTCACGCGGAACGACCGGGGCTCCACGGATGCGGGTCAGTCGCGGACGGCGCGGGCCATCCGCGCGAAGGTGCGTGCCTCCTCGGCGCGTCGCACGACCACCGATCGCGAGGTGTCGATGTGGGCGAGCAGCAGGTGGTGGGCGTCGTCGAGCTTGTCGGCGAGAACGAGTTCGGCGACCGCAATGTGCTCGTCGACGGTGGCGGCGATGCGATCGGGTGTCAGGTAGTCGAACATCCGCACCGGACGCACCTTGGCGTTCACCGAGGCCAGGGCGTCGCACAGGGCGCGATTGCCGGAGGCGGCGAGCAACGTCATGTGGAAGCGTTCGTCCAGCGTGACGAAACCGGCGTCCGGTTCGGGCGGACGGCTGCGAATCTCGTACCAGTGGTCGAGTTCGGGGCCGAGGACGTCGGGGTCGTGCCGTACCGACTCGTCCTCGAGCACCCGGCGGATCCCGCGCAGCTCCAGGGTGGTGCGCAGCTCGTACAGGTCGGCGAGGTCGTCGAAACGCGGACGGTAGGGATACAGCCCCTGGTCACGACGCTCGACGAGCCCGTCGGACACCAGCCGGGCGAGGGCCTCGCGCACCGGAGTTCGCGACACCCCGTACTGCTCCGCGAGCCGTTCCTCGCTGAGCCGTTCGTCGGGGGAGAGTGTGCCGGACATCAGACGGGCACGCAGCGCCGTGTAGACGCGTTCGCGGCGGGTGTCGGCGGCCATCAGATCGCCATGGCCGCGCGGACGGTGGCAGCGGCGTCGACACCACCTTCCCCGGTGGAGGTGATACGCCCGGATTCGAGGACGTAGTAGTGCAGGGCGTTGTCGAGAGCGAAACCGATGTGCTGTTCGACGAGCAGCACCCCGAGGCCGCCGCTACGGCCGAGTTCGACGATGGTGTTCTCGATCTCGGCGACCACCGAGGGCTGGATGCCCTCGGTGGGCTCGTCGAGGACGAGCATGCGCGGTTCGGTGATCAGGGCGCGGGCGATGGCGAGTTGCTGGCGCTGGCCGCCGGAGAGCAACCCGGCCCGGCGGTCGAGCAGCGGGACGAGGGCGGGGAACAGGTCGAGCATGTCGGCGACGAGCGCGCGGCCGTTGCGCCTGGTGTCCGCGACGACCTGCAGGTTCTCACGGCAGGTGAGCTGGCCGAAGGACTGCTGCCCTTGCGGGACGTAGGCCAGACCCCGGGCGACCCGGGCGGACGGTCGCAGCGAGGTGACGTCCTCACCGTCGAAGAGGATCTTTCCTTTCGTGACGGGCAGCAGGCCGACGGCGGCGCGCAGCAGGGTGGTCTTGCCGGCGCCGTTGTGGCCCATGACCGCAACGGACTTGGCGGACGGGACGGTGAGGGAGAGTCCGTGCAGGATCTCGGTGCGACCGTAACCGGCGTGGACGTCGACGAGTTCGAGCATCATGCCTCCTGAGGTGCGGTGGCGGTCCCGAGATAGACCTGCTGGACCTGCGGGTCGTTCTGGACCTGGTCGACGGTGCCGTCGGCGATGACCTTGCCGCGGGCGAGGACGGTGACGGAGGTGGCGAAGGCGCGCATGAAGTCCATGTCGTGCTCGACGACGACCACGGTGCGCTGCGCACCGATGCGCCGCAGCAGTTGCCCGGTCTCCTCACGTTCGTCGTGGCTCATGCCGGCGACGGGTTCGTCGAGGAGCAGGACGTCGGCGTTCTGGACGAGCAGCATGCCGATCTCGAGCCATTGCTTCTGCCCGTGGGCGAGGATCCCGGCGGGGGTGTCGCGGTGGGCGGTCAGGCCGATCGTCTCGAGGGCTTCCTCGATCTCGGGCAGCACGCCGCTGCGGCGACGCAGCAGCTGCCACGGGGAGCGGCCCGCGCCGGCAGCGATGTCGAGGTTCTGCAGGACCGACAGTTCCTCGAAGAC
>NZ_AJVB01000442.1:0-3258 GCF_000278445.1 Rhodococcus sp. R1101 | reverse complement strand
GGAGGCGGCGTCCACGGTCTGCGCGACCGCGTCCTTGAAAGCCATCCAGCCCAGCAACGCGCACTTCACGCGCGCCGGGTACTTCGCCACGCCGGCGAACGCGATGCCGTCGCCGATCAACTCCTCGTCGCCGTCGACGGTGCCGCGACTGCTCACCATCTCGACGAACCCGTCGACCATCTTCAGCGCATCGCCCAGCGGAGCACCGATCACCTGGTCGGTGAGCACGGACGTCGATGCCTGGCTGATCGAGCAACCCTGGCCGTCGTAGGAGACGTCGGCAACGGTGTCGCCGTCGAGATGCACACGCAGCGTCACCTCGTCGCCGCAGGTCGGGTTGACGTGATGCACTTCGGCGCCGAACGGTTCGCGCAGCCCGCGGTGATGCGGGTGCTTGTAGTGGTCCAGGATCACTTCCTGGTACATCTGCTCCATCCGCATCGGATCACGCCTCCCCGAAGAATTTCTGGGCGCGCCGGATCGCCGCGCCGAGTGCCTGCACCTCGTCCGGCGTGTTGTACACGGCGAACGACGCGCGGGCGGTCGCGGCCACCCCGAAGCGGCGGTGCAGCGGCCAGGCACAGTGATGTCCGACCCGGATCTCGACGCCCTCGTCGTCGAGGATCTGGCCGAGATCGTGGGCGTGGATTCCGTCCACGACGAACGACACGGCCCCGCCGCGCTGGTCGGCGGTGGTCGGACCGATGATGCGCACGCCCTCGATGCCGGCGAGTTCGGCGAGCGCCGCAGTGGTGAGTTCGTGCTCGTGCGCGGCCACCGCGTCCATGCCGATCTCCTGCAGATAACGCACGGCGGCACCGAGCCCCACGGCCTGCGAGGACATCGGGGAACCGGCTTCGAACCGCTGCGGCGGTGCGGCGAAGGTCGTCGCCTCCATGGTGACCGTCTCGATCATCGAGCCACCGGTGATGAACGGCGGCACGTCGGCGAGCAGGTCGCGTCGTCCGTAGAGGACACCCACACCCGAGGGGCCGAACATCTTGTGGCCGGAGAAGGCGGCGAAGTCGACTCCGAGCGCGTGGAAGTCGACGGCCATGTGCGGCACCGACTGGCACGCGTCGAGCACGACGATCGCGCCGACCTCCTTCGCGCGCCGCACGATCTCCTCGACGGGGGCGACCGCGCCGGTGACGTTCGACTGGTGCGTGAACGCCACGACCTTCACGGACTCGGTCAGCGTCAGCGAGTCGAGGTCGATGCGGCCGTCGTCGGTGACGCCGTACCAGCGCAGGGTGGCACCCGTGCGCCGCGCGAGTTCCTGCCACGGAACGAGGTTCGCGTGGTGCTCGAGCTCGGTGACGACGATCTCGTCACCGGGTCCGAGCCGGTGCGGGAACCGGTCGTCGGCGAAGGCGTAGGCGACGAGGTTGAGCGACTCGGTGGCGTTCTTGGTGAACACCACCTCGTCGACGTCGACCCCGACGAAGGCGGCGATGACAGCGCGGGCGTCCTCGTACGAGTCGGTCGCCTCCTCCGACAACGCATGCGCACCGCGGTGCACGGCCGCGTTCCGCGTCGCGAGGAACGCACGCTCGGCGTCCAGCACCTGCACCGGACGCTGGGAGGTGGCCCCCGAGTCGAGGTAGACCAGGGGTTTGCCGTCGCGCACCGTGCGCGCGAGGATCGGGAAATCCGCCCTGATCCGGGCGATGTCCAAGGTCCGCACCGGCACCGTCATCCGATCATGCTCCTTGCGTTGCTGCCTGAGTGAAACGAACGTAGCCGTTGGTCTCGAGCTCGTCGGCGAGCTCGGGGCCACCGGACTCGACGACGCGGCCACCCACGAAGACGTGCACGAACTGCGGCTTGATGTAGCGCAGGATACGGGTGTAGTGGGTGATGAGCAGAACGCCGCCGTTCTCGTTCTCCTGGTAGCGGTTCACGCCCTCGGAGACGACGCGCAGCGCGTCCACGTCGAGGCCCGAGTCGGTCTCGTCGAGGATGGCGATCTTCGGCTTCAGCAGACCGAGCTGCAGGATCTCGTGGCGCTTCTTCTCGCCACCGGAGAAACCCTCGTTGACACTGCGCTCGCCGAAGGCCGGATCGATGTCCAGCTCGGACATCGCCTGCTTGACCTCCTTGACCCAGTGGCGCAGCTTGGGAGCCTCGCCGCGCACGGCGGTCGCGGCGGTGCGGAGGAAGTTCGACATCGACACGCCGGGCACCTCGACCGGGTACTGCATCGCGAGGAACAGGCCGGCGCGGGCGCGCTCGTCGACGCTCATCTCGAGCACGTCCTCACCGTTGAGGGTGATGCTGCCCGAGGTGATCTCGTACTTGGGGTGGCCGGCGATCGCGTACGACAGGGTGGACTTTCCGGAGCCGTTGGGGCCCATGATGGCGTGTGTCTCACCCGAGCGGACCGTGAGGTCGACGCCCTTGAGAATGTCGATGGGTTCGGCGTTCTCGTCGGTCTGAGCGACGCGGACGTGCAGGTCCTTGATCTCGAGGACGTTCGAAGGTGTGGACATCGAAATGCGTTTCCTTAGTGGAGAGGTATCGGGAGTACGGGGAGACGGCCGTCAGGCGCCGACGGCGGCGAGTTCCGCCTCGATGGCGGCCTCGAGCCGTTCGCGGACCTCGGTGACCGTGATGCGCTCGAGCAGCTCGTGGAAGAAGCCGCGGACGACGAGGCGACGCGCTTCCTCCTCGGGGATTCCGCGAGCACGCAGGTAGAACAGCTGCTCGTCGTCGAAGCGGCCGGTCGCCGACGCGTGACCGGCACCGACGATCTCACCGGTCTCGATCTCGAGGTTCGGCACCGAGTCGGCACGCGCTCCGTCGGTGAGCACCAGGTTGCGGTTGAGCTCGAAGGTGTCGGTGCCCTCGGCCTCGGCGCGGATGAGCACGTCGCCGATCCACACGGTGCGCGCGTCGGGCTTGCCGGAGGCCGGATCGCCCTGCAGCGCACCCTTGTACACGACGTTCGACTTGCAGTTCGGCTGCGAGTGGTCGACGAGCAGGCGCTGTTCGAAGTGCTGACCGGCGTCGGCGAAGTACAGGCCGAGTAGTTCGGCGTCGCCGCCGGGACCGTCGTACTTGGTGGTCGCCGACACGCGCACCAGATCGCCGCCGAGCGCCACCGTGAAGTGACGGAGCACGGCATCGCGGCCGAGGCGGGCGTGGTGCGCGGCGACGTGCACGGCGTCGTCGGCCCAGTCCTGCACCGCGACGACCTTCAAGTGCGCGCTGTCGCCGAGCACGAACTCGATGTTCTCGGCATAGGTGCCGCTACCG
>NZ_AJVB01000441.1:0-3262 GCF_000278445.1 Rhodococcus sp. R1101 | reverse complement strand
GCGTTGTCACTGCCACGCCGATGATATCGACGCAGATACGCGATCACAGCGGGACTCCCACGGTCCCATAAAAACGTCACAGTGACGTTTTTATGACGGTCGAACCCGGACGGGCAGGGGACGAGGGGCGGCCGGCCCGGAAGGTCACCTCGGGCGCCCGAGGCAGCAGACGGGCACACGGCGCCGGGCCGGCCGGAGACCGAGGACCGGGTCGGTGCGGATCGGGCCCGGCGGGCGCACGGCAGATCGAGCGTCGGGAGTGAGTCGGCGCGGCGCGGTTCGCACGCCGTACGCCGCGGAGCGAACAACACGCGCCGGACGACACGGCGCGCGACGCGATGCCGTGGCGTGCACCGACGTCGCGAATCTGCGAATCGGGACATCGGCCAGGAGCATGAGGATTCACGGCGCCGAAGTCCAGGTCACGACGCATATCATTATTGCCGATAATCTACATTATGTTAACTAAAGTGGAATCGGGCCTCCTCCGGACGACTACGGCAGGGCGCCTGAGCGGTTCGGCATCCTCGCATCCGTATCCGTATCGATCCGTATCGATGCGACCTCACTACGGGGTCCCGCGCCACCACCGGCCCGACTCTGCTCGACCCCAGCCGGGCCGATCCGGACTTCGGCTCGATCCGGCCCCGAGGCCGGATCGCGTCGGTGAAACGATCACCACAACAGTCACCGTCGGCGCTGCGCCGATACACAGCTTGCCGACGGGTCCGATGCGACGACACCATGTGGTCGACGTCGCGTGCACGCTCTGCACGCGGTGCATCATGCCGAGTGATGCACGGGTGGCGATACGGATGAACCCCGTCCCCCGAGGTGTAGATGCCACCCGTCGCCCATTCCCGCCTCTTCCCTATTTGATGGATAATCACCGTTATCCACGAATACTCCACTGCCGCAATTGAGTTCGCTTACAGATGACATTCTCCTCGACGGGGTTACGGCGTCGTGCGGCCTTCTTCGCCGGGCCAGCCCCCCAATACCGACCGCCTTCCCCCACCCCACCTCATCGGCAGGCGGCGGCACGCGCACCCCGGGTTCGACGACCTCAGGATCGCGCACCTCTCCCCTCCCCGGTCACCCCTCGCCACGTCCTACGATTCGTCACGGTGACAGTGACGTTGCACGATCTCCGCGTGGTGCTCCCCCGGCACCCGCCCGCAGGTTCTACGGTGGTCGCGTGACGATCCCCGCATCGAGTTATCTGTTCCAGGCCCGGACGTTCGTGAGCGGTTCCCGTAAGTGGCGGTTCGAGGCCGCGCTGGCCACCGCGCGGGTCTGCGAGCGTTTCGAGCGACCGTATCCGAAGTCGGTACGGTCGCTGGCGCACACCGCCTACGACATGTTGCGGATGGATGCGCCGGAGGTCGCCGCCGAGTTCGGGCCCCCGTCGTTCTGAGCCCGGCTATCCGGCGTGCGCGGTCGCCGTCCCGGTACTGTGCAGCACAACTCGATCACGATGTCTGCGCGGCGAGGAGGGGCACCGATGAACCCTGCGATCTGGCTGACACCCGGCCAGTTGGCCGACCGTTCCGGGGTGGCGGTCTCGGCACTGCACTACTACGAGTCGCGGGGGCTCATCACCAGTCGCCGCACCTCCGGCAATCAGCGCCGCTACCGCCGGGACATGCTGCGCAAGGTCGCGTTCATCAAGGTCGCCCAGGGCGTCGGGGTGTCCCTCGACGAGATCAAGGAAGCGTTCGATTCGCTGCCGGACAGTCGCGTGCCGACCACCGCGGACTGGGCGCGGCTGTCCCGGGCGTGGCACGACCGGCTGACCCGCCGCATCGAGGATCTCACCGCGCTGCGCGACAGTTTCACCGACTGCATCGGCTGCGGCTGCCTGAGCCTGGCATCGTGCCCGCTCGCGAATCCCGGCGACGTACTCGGGACGCAGGGGCCGGGTCCGCGCCGGCTACCGGTGCACGACGATCCCCTGGTGGAGCCGGCGCCGCGCGCAGAATCCTCGTCCGGCTGATCCCGCCGGAGGTCAGGCGCGCACCGCTTCGATCTGCTGCACGAACCGGACGGTGGCGGCGGCGAGTTCGCGCGGGTGGGAGCGCGGTGACCAGTGTCCGGCGTCGAGCGGATGGATACGCAGGTCGGTGACCCAGTGGGAGGTGTCCTCGTAGCTCACCGGGCGCACCGCGCGGTCGCGCAGGTTCTGGATCACCAGCACCGGAACGTCGGTGCGCCGCGCGCGGGGCCGGGCGAGCCGGGCACGGATGTTCGCGCGGTACAGGGACAGTCCGTGCACCATGTCGTCGGCGAGGGTCGGGGCGACGGGTTCGATCGCGGCGGGGTCGGTGCGGTCGAAGATTCCGACGAAGGCCGGCCAGTGGTGGGAGAGCCAGCGGCGCAGCACGGGATTCGGCAGGCCCGGAATCTGGAAGGCGAGGGTGTAGGCGGAGGCGAGGGTCTGTTCGGCCGGTCCGAGCGGGCGTCGCTGTCGGAGCCGTCGACGTAGCCACAGGCCGAGATGGTCGAGGTTGGGGCCGGACACGGAGGTGTAGGAGGCGATGCGGTCGCGGGCGCCGGGTTCGCACACCGCTTCCCAGCACAGCACGGCGCCCCAGTCGTGGCCGAGCAGGTGCACCGGTGCGTTCGGGGCGAGGGCGTCGATCACGGCGTGCAGGTCGGCGGCGAGGTGATCGAGACGGTAGTGCCCTACCTGGCGCGGGACAGTGGAGTTGCCGGCGCCGCGGTTGTCGTAGCGGAGAATGCGGAAATCGTCGGCGAGCAGGGGTGTGATGCGGTCCCACAGGGCGTGGGTGTCGGGCCAGCCGTGGACGAGGACGAGGGTCGGTCCGTGCGGGTTGCCTTCTTCGACGACGTGGAGCCGGACGGGTCCGTTCCTGACGGTGTGGGTGGTCATGGCTGTCCTCGCGTCTCGGGGGCCGGTGGATGGTCGCTCACGCTCCGGGCCGGATGGTCGCTCACGCTCCGGGCCGGATGGTCGCTCACGCTCCGGGCCGGATGGTCGCTCACGTTCCGGGCCGGGAAGGTGCGGCGCCGTAGGGCGCTCGCGATGGCGAACAGGGATTCGGAGACGGAGGTGGGTCGTCCGTGGCGTCGCTGGAGGAGGTGTGCGAGCGCGGACAGCAGGCCGGCGCCGAGGGGTACGGCGAGGACGAACAGGATTCGACGTCGGAGTAGTTTTCCGGACAGCATCCACATACGAGATTCCTTCGCGACCGGCCACTGTGTTTGTAACCAACGGTAACACTATCTTGGCCGGTGGGAT
>NZ_AJVB01000440.1:0-3266 GCF_000278445.1 Rhodococcus sp. R1101 | reverse complement strand
ACGCACTGATCGTCGCGGTCGGAGCGTTCGCGGGTCTCGCGCTCGACGTCGCCGATCGTCTCTCCCGGCAGGGGATCGATGCCGCGGTCGTCGATCCGCGGTGGGTGTTTCCTGTACCCGACGCGGTGGTCGACCTCGCGCGCGGTTTCCGGATCGTCGTCACGGTCGAGGACAGCGGTCTGCACGGTGGTGTCGGCTCGGCGGTCTCCGCTGCGCTGCGCCGCAACGATGTCGACGTACCCACGCGCGATGTCGGGGTGCCGCAGAAGTTCCTCGATCACGCCTCCCGCAACGAGATCCACGCCGAACTCGGTCTGACGGCCCAGGACGTGGCACGCCAGGTCACCGGCTGGGTCGCCGGCCTCGACAGCGAACCCGAGGAGCGGTCGCGCCCCTCGGCGGTCGAACAGTCCGACCGCGAAGCGGGCTGAGCCGGCCGATACGAGGGCATATGCGTGAGGGGCGGTATCCGGGGTCCGGATACCGCCCCTCACGCATATCGACTAGCTCTGCATCTCCTCGAGTTCCATGCCCTTGGTCTCGGGGATCTTCGCCTTGACGAAGAAGAACGACAGCAGGGCGAAGAACGCGAACAGTCCGTACAGGAACCACAGACCGACCGCGGAGGTGAGCGGCGGGAAGGCGAGCGTGACCGTGAAGTTCGCGATCCAGTTGGCCGCGGTGCTGATGCCGAGGGCCACCGCGCGCATGCGGTTCGGGAACATCTCGCCGAGCATCACCCACATGATCGGACCCCAGGTGGCGGCGAAGAAGATCACGAAGGCGTTCGCTCCGACGAGCGCGAGTGCACCCCACGGTGCCGGCAGTTCGACATCCTCACCGCTGCCGACCGCCTGCGAGAAGGCGATCGCTGCCAGCAGGAGGCTGACGAACATGCCGATCGAGCCGGTCATCAGCAACGGGCGGCGACCGATCTTGTCGACGAACAGGATCGCGACAAACGTCATGAGCACGTTTATCACGGCCGTGATCACCGACGTCGTGAACGACTGGTTCTCCGAGAAGCCCACGGACTTCCACAGCGTCGTCGAGTAGTAGAAGATCGCATTGATACCGACGAACTGCTGGAAGACCGCCATCGTGATGCCGACCCACACCAGCGGCTGCAGACCGAAGACCGGGCCGCGGATGTCGCCGAAGGAGGCCTTCGATTCCCGGCGCAGCGTGAGACGGATCTCGCGGACACGTTCGTCGGGCCGAAGCTCGCCGGTGACGCTCGCCAGCACGGCCGCGGCCTCTTCGTCCATGTCCTTGCCCACGAGATACCGGGGCGACTCCGGAATGGTCAGCGCCAGTACACCGTAGAGGACTGCGGGAGCCACACCGACGAGGAACATCCACCGCCAGGCCTCGAGATTCCACCACAACTCGTTCGACGCGCCACCGGCGGCGTTCTGCAGGATCGCATCCGACAGAAGAGCCGCGAAGATGCCGAGGGTGATGGCGAGCTGCTGCAGCGACGCGAGGGCACCGCGGTAGCGCGCAGGCGCGATCTCGGAGATGTAGGTCGGCGCGATGACCGAGGCGATACCGATACCGAGGCCACCGAGTATGCGCCACAACATCAGGTCGGGAACGCTGAAGGCCAGGCCGGATCCGATCGAGGAGATCACGAACAGGACCGAGCCGAGGAGCATCACGCGTTTGCGGCCCCAGCTGTCGGCGAGGCGTCCGGCGAACCACGCACCGACGGCACAACCGAGCAGAGCGATGGCGACGGCGAAACCGGTCACGAAGGAGCTGAGCGCGAAGTTCTCCTGAATGGAGTCGACGGCGCCGTTGACGACCGAACTGTCGAAGCCGAACAGGAAACCGCCTACGGCCGCTGCGACGGTCACGGCGATGACTTTCGCGGCGTGTGCGGTCGATGGTTGGGTCACCGTGGAACTCCTGGATGGGACAGGCCGCGAGGGCACGAAAAGGGCTGGACACACTGTGTTTTCTTCAGGGGAACATTACGCCGCGCCGAACTGCCGACTCGACGTTTCCGGCGAGAACCCGTCCCCGGTCCGCACCTTGCTCGGGCGATTCCCGGAGATCACTTCTCCGCAGTGAGTGCCTTCGCCAGTCGCGGCACGGTCAACTCGCATTGCCACGGCCGTGCCCCGCCCTCGGCGAAACGACCGCCGATGTACTCCTCGACGTCGTCCCCGGCCGCGACGTCCCAGTCCCAGCACAGGCGCCGCACGAGTTCCGGGCTCACCAGATTCTCGACCGGAACGGCGACCTCCTCGCTCAGAGCGGTGAGTTCGCCGCGCGCCACGGCGAGACGCTCCGCCTCCTCCGGGTGGTGGCGCGACCAGCGACCGGCCGGGGGAGGCCCGGTCAGCGGCGGCGTGAGGGGTGGGAGCCGGTCGTCGGGCAGCGCCCGGGCCCGCTCGATCGCGTTCAGCCAGGCACGCGAGGAACGACGCTGGCGGGGTCCACCGAAGACCGGAAGTGCCTGCAGTTGTTCGACGGTAGCGGGGCTCGCCTCCGCGGCGGCGATGATCGCGGAGTCGGGCAGGATGCGCCCGGGGGCGATGTCACGCCGGGCAGCGATCTCGTCGCGCGTGGTCCACAGTTCGCGGACGATCGCGAGGCGGCGCCGGTCCTTGATCGCGTGGATCTTCGATGTACGTCGCCACCGGTCGGGCTTCGGCGCCGGAGGCCCGGCGAGGCGGATGTGCTCGAATTCCTGGGCGGCCCACTCGGTCTTGTTCTGCCGCTCGAGTTCACGCGCCATCGCCTCGCGGAGCTCGACGAGCGGTTCGACGTCGAGCGCGGCGTAGTTGAGCCACGACTCCGGCAACGGCCGGGTCGACCAGTCCGCGGCACCGTGACCCTTGCGCAGTTCCAGGCCGAGGGTCTCGGCCACGATCGCGGCGAGACCGACGCGAGGAAAACCGGCGAGGCGACCGGCGAGTTCGGTGTCGTACAACGTCGCCGGCCGGAGACCGAGTTCGGCAAGGCCGGGGAGGTCCTGGTCGGCGGAGTGCAGAACCCATTCGAGGTCGTTGATCACCTCGGCCAGGGGCGCGAGGTCGTCCCGCGTCGGGATGGGGTCGAGCAGCACCGTGCCGGCGCCCTCGCGGCGCAACTGTACGAGATAGGCGCGCGCGGAGTAGCGGTAGCCCGACGCGCGTTCGGCGTCGACGGCCAGCGGGCCGTGTCCCTGCGCGAGCATCGCTGCCGCGTCGGCGACCCCGCGCGCCGTGGTGACGACCTCGGGGACGCCGTCACGGGGTTCGAGGAGCGGCACCGTC
>NZ_AJVB01000439.1:0-3271 GCF_000278445.1 Rhodococcus sp. R1101 | reverse complement strand
CGACCACCGCTTCGCCCAGGCCACCGGCGGTGGACGCGATCAGCGGGGTGCCCGCGGCCGCCGCCTCGAGGGCGATGATGCCGAATGGTTCGTAGCGGCTCGGCAGCACGATCGCGTCGGCGCCGTGCAGCCAGCCGAGCAGTTCGGTGTGATCGAGGTTGCCGAGGAAACTCACCGAGCGTGCGACGCGGTGCACCCGTGCCTGCTCGCGCAGCCACTCGAACTGGGTGCCTTCGCCGGCAATCACGAGGGTCGTGCCGGGATGCGATCGGCGGATGCGGGGGAGGGCGGCGATCGCGTCCTGCACACCCTTCTCGTATTCGAGGCGGCCGACGTACAGCAGCCGTGCCGGCCCGGGACGCGGTTCGCGGTCCCGGTACGACCAGGTGGTGATGTCGATGCCGTTGCGGATCACCGAGATCTCCGGCAGGTCCGGGCCGTACAGCTCCGTCACCTCGTCGTGCATCGACACCGAACACGTGATGAGCCGGTCGGATTCGTTGGCGAGCCACCATTCGACGGAATGCACCTGCCGATTGATCCGGCCGGACAGCCAGCCGCTGTGGCGACCCGCCTCCGTCGCGTGCAGGGTCGACACGAGCGGCACGTCGAAGAACTCGGCCAGCGCGATCGCGGGGTGGGCGACGAGCCAGTCGTGGGCGTGGACGACATCGGGATACCAGCCTTCGCCGATGCCGCCGCGGCTCAGTCCGATCCCGGCGCGGACCATCGCGTGGCCCATCGCGAGGGTCCAGGCGATCATGTCCTCGCCGAAGTCGAAGTGGGGTGCGTCCTCCGCGACGGCCACCACGAGCACGCCGTCGGCGATATGACCGACCGTGGGATGGGTCGACGGGTCGGTACCGGTGGGACGACGCGACAGCACCACCACTTCGTGGCCGGCCGCGGCGAGTTCGGTGGCGAGATGGTGGACGTGTCTGCCCAGACCGCCGACGACGACGGGTGGGTACTCCCATGACACGAGCAGGATCTTCATCGCGGGCCTCCGTGGCGTCCGGGCAGTCGCCGGGCGTCGAGTCCCGGGAAGAGATTGTCGGCGCGGTTCCATCCGTCGGCCAGACGGCGCGCCGTCTCGGTGCGTCCGGAGTCGACGGCCTCGGCGATCTCACGCAGTGCATGGGCGTGCTTGTGCGCGCGGTCGCGGGCGTAGGCGGCGGCGGTGTCCTTGCTGACCATGAACGCCCAGTCGCTGGACACCGTGAGCAGTGCTTCGCGCAGCATCTGGTCGTGCACGCGGTCGCGGAGCGCGACCGGCGAGACGTTCTGTTCGCGGGTCTTGTCGATGCTGTCGAGGGTCGTGCGCACCACCTCGTCGTTCAGTCGCACGAGGTCGGCGACCTGATCGCCGGCCCAGACGCGCCAGTCCTTGCCCGAGCCCCACGACGAATCCTCGAGATCGACACAGGTGCCGACATAACCGCGGTCGCGGGCATCGGCCAGGGTTCCCACCTCGATACCGGCCTCGGGAAGAGCGCGCAACAGCCGCTCGAGGAAGATCGGGCCCTCGAACCACCAGTGCCCGAACAGTTCCGTGTCGAATGCCGCGACGACGAGCGCGTCCCGGCCGATGCGGTCGGACTCGCTGCGCAGCCGCTTCCGGACGGTCTCGACGAAGTCGGCGACGTGCCGGTCGACGGCCTGCGAGGCGAGTTCGGGGTCGTAGGGAGCTTTCTCGTGCGAGGGCACCGTGCGGCCCGTGACCCGGGAGGGCTTGAGTCCGGTGTCGTGGCAGTAGGTGTGGAAGTCGCGGTAGGCGAAGTGGCCCGGGTAGCCGGATTTCGGCGACCACACCCGGTACGAGACCTGCAGGTCGCGGCCGAAGCACACCACGTCCGAGTCGCGGACCGTGCGACCGAGCGAGGTGTCGCCGCGCAGTGCGGGGCCGTCGACCATGAAGTGCTCGACACCCGCTGCGGCGTAACCCTTCTCCATGCCCGGCGTGTAGCCGCATTCCGGACCCCAGATGCCGCGCGGCCGATGGTTCCAGCGGGCGTGGGCGTCGGCGAGGCCCTCCGACAGGGAGAAGGCGCGCAGTCGCGGGTCGAGGAGGGGCTGGAAGGGATGGGCCAGAGGTCCGCCGAGGAGTTCGATCGCGTCGGCGTCGATCAGCTGCCGGACGACGGGGGAACCTCCGTGGCGCCAATGGGTTTCGAAATCCTCGAGTGCGGTCGAGGCGGCACGGTGCTCGCGGGCGCCGAGCGCGCGGTAGGACTCCTCCCGCATCCCGGCGGCCTCGTGCGCGCGGAGTTGCCAGTTGCCGAGCCAGTGGTGCATCCCGGCGAGGCAGTGCGGATCGTCGAGTTGCGCGGCGAGCACCGGGGTGACACCGAGCGTGAGCATCCGGGTCCGGCCTTCGGCGGCGAGCCGTCTCAGGACGTCGGTGACGGGCAGATAGGTCGCGGCCCACGACTGGTAGAGCCATTCCTCGCCGACGGGCCACCGGCCGTGATGGGCGAGCCACGGGAGGTGGGAATGGAGGACGAGCGCGAACATGCCCGGCTCACGAGGTGATGCGGCACTCACGGCGCAGTGTCCTTCGCTGCGGGATCCTTCACGGCGATGGCGACGAGATCGAGGCTCGCGTCGATGTTCTCGGGAACGATGGCGAAGTCGTCGACGGAGATCATGGCGACATCGGCGGTGAGGTCGTCCGGCCACGGCTCACCGGCGAGCGCCCGCTCGATCTGAGCGTCGATGAACGATCCGCCGTGCTTGGCGTCGAGAGCGCGCAGGGCGGGTCCGTGGTGCACGCCCGTCATGAGTTCGACGCGGAAGCCGGCGTCCTCGAGCAGTTGTGTCAGTTCGGCGGCGTTCAGCTCACGGGTGTGGAAAGGATTGAGCGGGGTGTCGCGGCCGGGGGAGAAGGTGATGCGGTTGGGCGTGCTGATCAGCAGCTCACCGCCGGGAGTGAGAATGCGGTGACATTCGCGTAGGAACTGTGTCTGATCCCACAGGTGCTCGATCACCTGGAAGTTCACGACCGTATCGACCGATTCGTCCTCGAGGGGAAGTTCGGCGAGATTGCCGTGCCGCATGTCCACGCGGGGGTAGCGCGCGCGGATGTGGGCGACGGCGCTCTCGTCGTAGTCGAGGCCGATCACCCGGGTGGCGACGTCGGCGATCATGGCGGCTCCGTAGCCTTCGCCGGCACCGGCCTCGAGCACGGTCCGGTTCGCGCACCGGGGAAGAAAATGCTGGTAGACGACCTCGTGACGCCGGAACCAGTAGTTCTCCTGGGCGATGCCCGGGA
>NZ_AJVB01000438.1:0-3274 GCF_000278445.1 Rhodococcus sp. R1101 | reverse complement strand
CGCAGCAGCCGGGCGAGTTCGTCGCCGCCGTAGACGTCCGGCGGCACGATCACCAGGGTCGCGCCGGCGCAGAACGCCTTGGTGAACTCGAAGATCGACGCGTCGAAGCTCGGCGACGCCAGATGCGAGACGCGGGCGTGGTGGGTGATGGTGAAGTGGCTGCGCACCTCGGCGTTGAGGTTGGTCATGCCGCGGTGGGTGACGACCACGCCCTTGGGGCGGCCGGTGGAGCCGGAGGTGTAGATGAGGTAGGCCGGGTGGTCGAAGTGCAGCGGGGCGGTGCGGTCGGCGTCGGTGATCGGGGCGGTGTCCGCTGCGGCGATGCGGTCGGTGACGGCCGGGTCGTCGAGCACCAGCCACGGCACCTGCACCGGCAGCGCGGCGCGGTGCGCGGCGGTGGTGATGCCGAGGGCGGCGGCGCTGTCGGTGAGCATGTAGCTCACCCGTTCCGGGGGGTAGGCGGGGTCGACGGGCACGAAGGCCGCACCGGTCTTGGTCACCGCCCAGACCACCGCCACCGATTCGAGCGAGCGGGTCAGGGCGAGGGCGACCACGGTTTCCGGTCCGAGTCGGTACTCCCCGACGAGCAGCCGCGCCAGGCGGGTGGACCAGGCGTCGAGCTCGGCGTAGGTGATCTGCCGGTCGGCGAAACGCAGGGCGACCGCGTCGGGCAGGATCGCGGCGACCGAGGTGAGCAGTTCCGGCCACAGTTGCGGCGAGACCGGCGGCAGACCCCGCGCCGGGGTCAGATCGGCCAGTTCCCGGTCGGTGACGATGTCGATGCTGCCGACCGCGAGGTCGGGGGTGTCGGTGATGGCCTCGACGATCCGCACGAAGCGGTCGGCGAACGAGGCGACGGTGTCGGCCTCGAACAGGTCGGTGGCGTAGGTGAAGGCGCCGCGGATCCCGGCGGGGCCGGCGGCGTCGGTGGTCTCGGCGATCGACAGCTGCAGGTCGAACAGGGCCAGCATCGGCTCGAGGTCGAGGGCGCGGACCGTCAGGTCGGGCAGTTCGATCTCGGGGCGTTCGGTGTCCTGGAATTCGAGCAGCACCTGGAACAGCGGGGTGTAGGCGGTCGAGCGGGGCGGGTCGAGGACCTCGACGAGCCGCTCGAACGGCACCTCGGTGTGCCCGAAGGCGGTGAGGTCGCCGGTGCGGATGCGGTCGAGCAGCGCGCTGAACGGCTCGTCGTCGTCGACCCGGGCGCGCAGCACCACGGTGTTGACGAACATGCCGACCAGGTCGTCGAGGGCGCGGTGGCCGCGCCCGGCGACGGGGGTGCCGACGACGATGTCGTCGTTGCCCGACAGGCGGGCGAGCAGCACCGTCAGTGCGGCGTGCACCAGCATGAACACCGACGCGTCGTGGGCGCGGGCGATGTCGAGCAGCCGGCGGTGGGCGGCGGCGTCGAGGGTGAACGGGATGCGGGCGCCGCGCCGCGACGGCTGCACCGGGCGGGGCCGGTCCAGCGGCAGTTCGAGCAGTTCGGGGGCGCCGGCGAGGGCTGCGCGCCAGAACCGGAGCTGTTCGGCGGCCAGGGAGGTCGGGTCGGTGTCGTCGCCGAGCACCCGGTGCTGCCAGAGGGTGTAGTCGACGTACTGCACGGGCAGCGGGGTCCACTGCGGGCCCTGCCCGGCGTGGCGGGCGCTGTAGGCGGCGATGACGTCGCGGGCCAGCGGCCCCATGGAGAAACCGTCGGCGGCGATGTGGTGGGCGACGAGGACGAGCACGTGCTCGTCCTCGGCCAGGGCGAGCACCCGGATGCGGATGGGGATCTCGGTGGCCACATCGAATCCGGCCGCGAGGATCGGGGTGAGCTCGCTGTCGAGGTCGGTGTCGTCGTCGACGGTGAGCACCGCCAGATCCGGCACGGCGGCGCCGGCGGGCACCACCACCTGCACGGGCCCGTCGTCGGTGAGCGGATAGCGGGTGCGCAGCGATTCGTGCCGGGCGACGACGTCGCCGATGGCGTGCTGCAGTGCCGCCTGATCGAGTCGGCCGGTCAGGCGCAGCGCGACGGCGATGTTGTAGGCCGGGGAGGTGGTGTCGAACTGGTTGATGAACCACATCCGCTGCTGCGCCGGGGACAGGGGGACCGGGTCGGGGCGCGGCCCGGCCATCGGGGCGCCGCGCCCGGCGCCGGTGCGGTCGGGCTGGTCGAGGTGCGCGGCGAGGTCGGCGACGACCGGATGGTCGAAGATCTCCCGGATGCCGAGCTCACCGCCGGTGTCGGCGGCGAGCCGGGCGGCGGCGCGCATCGCGAGCAGGGAGGTGCCGCCGAGGTCGAGGAAGTGGTCGTCGGCGCCGACCCGGTCGACGCCGAGCAGGTCGGCGAAGACGGTGGCGACGAGCTGTTCGGTGGGGGTGCGCGGCGCCCGGTAGCCGCCGGCGGCGGTCGGTGCCGGCGGGGCGGGCAGTGCGTTGCGGTCGAGTTTGCCGTTGGGGCCGACCGGCAGCGCGTCGAGGACGACGAGGGCGGCGGGCACCATGTAGTCCGGCAGGTGCGCGGCGAGATCGGCGGTGACCGCGGCGGTGTCGATGCTGCGGCCCGGGGTGGGCACGAGATAGCCGGTGAGCCGGTCGTCGGCGCCGTGGTGGACGAGCACCACCGCCTGCCCGATCTCGTCGCGGGCGCGCAACACCTGCTCGATCTCGCCGAGCTCGATGCGCAGACCGCGGATCTTGACCTGGAAGTCGGTGCGCCCCAAGTACATCAGGGCACCGTCGGTGCGGCGGGTGGCCAGATCCCCGGTGCGGTACATCCGCTCCCCCGGCGCCCCGAACGGGTCGGCGACGAACCGGTCGGCGCTCAGTCCCGGGCGGTCGAGATAGCCGTGGGCGAGCTGGATGCCGGCCAGATACAGCTCGCCGGCGGCGCCGGCGGGCACCGGATGCAGCCGCGCGTCGAGCACGTAGGTGCGGGTGTTCCACACCGGCAGCCCGATCGGCACCGACCCGGCATCGGTGTCGGTGGTGGTCCAGGCGGTGACGTCCACCGCGGCCTCGGTGGGCCCGTACAGATTGTGCAGGGCGGTGTGCGGCAGCGCCGCCCGCAGCGCGGCGGCGGTCTCGGCGGGCAGCGCCTCCCCCGACGCGAACACGTGCCGCAACGCGAGCGGATCCCGGTCGCGGCCGTGCAGGGCGTCGACGAACACCGCGAGCATCGACGGCACGAAATGCGCCACCGTGACCTGCTCCTCGGCGAACAGCCGCAGCAGATAACCGGGATCGCGGTGCCCGCCCGGGGCGGCGACGGCCAGGCGCGCCCCGACCT
>NZ_AJVB01000437.1:0-3282 GCF_000278445.1 Rhodococcus sp. R1101 | reverse complement strand
GCGTGAGCAACTACCGGTCCAACGTGAGCATCGCCTCGGCGATCTCGTCGACCACCGCAACAGGGACCGCGGTGCCGGCATCGTCCAGGACGAGCAACCGCGCTCTCGGGATCTCGCGTGCGATGGCTTCTCCGTTGCCGACGGGGAAGAACGGATCCCGGCGGCCGTGCACGACGAGGGTCGGGACGTCGATCTGGCGCAAGCGTTCCCGCCAGCGGGGCGTGCAATCGAGTCTGGCGAAGACCATTCCGAGCTGATTCGCGGACTGGACCGACGGCTCGTCGTTCGGTGTGCGGTCCCAGATGCGCTCGGCAACCACGCACGCGGCGTCGGGATCGTCCCCGAGGACCGCGGCGCGAGCGGCCGCGAATTCCGCCACGGCCGTGCGATCGGCCCAGTCGGGCATCGGGAGCGCGAACATGCGCTTCATCGTCGCCGCGCCGTGATCGGGAAGGTCGGGATCGCACGGGCCCGGTGCGACCGGACGCGTCCCGACCAGAGTCAGGGCCCGGAACGCGGCTGGATGGTCGAGCGCAGCGACCTGGGCCACCATCCCGCCGACACCGATGCCCGCGAGATGCGCCGGCCTGCCATCGAGCGCGTCGACGAGGGCTGCCGCATCGTCGGCGAGGTCGCGCAGGGTGTAGCCGGGCGCGTCCGGGTCCTTCGTCGTCGACTCCCCACAATCCCGCAGGTCGTACCGCACGACACGACGCCCACCCGCGGCGAGCCGTGTGCACAGTTCGTCGGGCCACGAGAGCATCGTCGTGCCGCCGACGAGCAGGACGAGTGGTGCGTCATCGTCGCCGAAGAATTCGACGCCGAGGTCGACCCCGTTGGCGCTGATGGTGGTCATGGCTCACTCGAGCTTCCGGTGTGCAAGGTCGAGTCCTCGTAACGGGTGCCGTCGAGCCGTGGTCGATGTCCCATGTTCTCGTCTCCTGCTCGATCGGGTTCGGTCTTCTCCGAATCTGCGTGAACGAAGTCCGCGACAGTGGCCACGAGTGGTGGCGTTGAAAGGACAGACCGGAGCAACTCCCCGATCTCATCGGTCCGGCCGTCCAGATCCCCTTGCCGACGAGGACCTGGTCGAGACGCAGTGGGTCGCACTGCGCCTCGCCGAACGCTCCGACGGTTCGCCAGCGCTTCCCGCACTGCTCCACGACACCACCTACGTACCGGACACTGCGGAGGTCGTCGATTCCCTGATCGCTCGGAGCCTGATCCGCGACGACCGGCTCAGCGAATCCGGACGAGAAACCGTGGCAAGGATCGAACATCGCATCGAGGAGCTGACGTCCGGTATCTGGGAGGCCGTCCATCCGGCCGACCGTGTCGCCGCCGAACGTGCGCTGAACACTGTGCTCGACCGTGCCCGAGCGGTCCTTGTGAGTCGGTGGTTGTCAGCGCATCAGTCCTGTCGATTGCTGCGAGCGAGGCACCTTCTCGACGAGTTTGCAGGACGGCCCGTCGACGTCGAGAGCCACGATCGAGATCGTCCTGGGTGTGCTGTTGTCGGTCGTCGGTGTCCGGCAATGGTTCACCTCCTCCGTTCGAGCGTCGGACCCTTCGAGGGTGTCTTCCACCTTGACACGCCCGACTTACCCGGAGGGCACATACCGGGGTGCGACAGCGGTCAGTTCACTTGTGCGCGCAGCACATCCACCACCCGGCGGACCGCCGGCGCCGGGTTGTCACGACGCCACGCGAGCGCGATCGGCAGCACCGGACTGTTCCGCAGCGGGACGTACCGAACGCCCGTCACAGTGATGTCGGTGGTCGACGCGACGACGACCGCAACCCCCACCCCGGCACCCACGAGGGCCAGCAGGCTGTAGGGGTCCGGTGCCTCTCGGGCGATCACGGGGGTGAATCCGGCGGAGTGGCACACCGTGAAGGTCATCTCCCGCACGCTCGACCCGTGGGCGGCGGGATAGACGACGAACCGCTCGCCGGTCAGATCGGCGGCGTCGAGTTCCTCCCGGGTCGCCAATCGATGATCCGCCGGCAGCGCAACCATGAGCGATTCCTGCCGCACCGTCTCGGTGGCGACGTCCCGGGGCACCGGGAGGCCGACAATCCCCATGTCGAGCAGTCCCTGCGAGACCAGATCGAGCACTTCCCCCGTGTAGGTCTGCGGACGCAGATCCAGCTCGATGCCGGGACAACGCTCCTCGAGCAGCCGGGTCAGCTGCGAGATCACCGTGTACCCGCTCGCGCCGCCGAACCCGACACTCACCACCCCGGTGACACCCGAGGCCGTCGACCGCACGACCGTCCGGGCGATCTCGATCTGGGCGGCGATCACGCGTGCGGGTCCGAGCAGCGATTCACCGGCCGCGGTGAGTTGCACCGAGCGGGTCGTGCGGGCGAACAGCTCGGCGCCGAGTTCGCGTTCGAGCGCGCGGATCGTCTGACTGAGCGGCGACTGGGCGATGTGCAGTCGCTCCGCTGCGCGTCCGAAGTGCAACTCCTCGGCCACCGCCAGGAAGGCCTGCAGCTGCCGAAGTTCCATGCCGACCTCGACTTTATAAGTTGATCTACACAATCGTGCTCGATTAGGTCTTGGACTTTACACGGTTGCGCCGGTGATAGTGATCCACGACTCATTCATCCGCGGATCGACTCCGCTCGACGCCCTCGGAAGTGCAGCGTGAATACTCCTCCAGAGCACACCGCGACCCCGCCGCCACGCCCGATGCACGACACCCGGGCCGCACGCCGCGCCGGTGTGACCGCCTTCGTCGGCACCACCATCGAATGGTTCGACTTCTACATCTACGGCACGGCCTCGGCTCTCGTCCTCGGGGCACTGTTCTTCCCCGACGCCTCGCCCGCGGTCGGCACACTCGCCGCCTTCGCGACCTTCGCCGTCGGTTTCATCGCCCGGCCTCTCGGCGGGATCGTCTTCGGCCACTTCGGCGACCGCTTCGGACGGAAGAACGCGGTCATCATCACCCTCGCGCTCATGGGCGCCGGCACCGTCGGCGTGGGCCTGCTGCCCACCTACGACCAGATCGGAATCTGGGCGCCTATCCTCCTCGTCGCCCTGCGAGTGCTGCAAGGCATCGCGATGGGCGGCGAATGGGGCGGAGCAGTCCTCATCGCCACCGAGTTCGCCCCACCCGGCAAGAAGGTTCTCTACGGTGCCTTCGCCCAGCAGGGTTCGCCGGTGGGCAATCTCCTTGCCACTCTTTCCTTCCTCGGACTCACCGCGATGTCCGATGCCACCTTCGAAGACTGGGGCTGGCGCATTCCGTTCCTCGCATCCGCCGCGCTGGT
>NZ_AJVB01000436.1:0-3283 GCF_000278445.1 Rhodococcus sp. R1101 | reverse complement strand
TGGTAGTCCTCGGCGTCGGCGTCCCACCACACCCGGTTCGCGCGCTCGCTCTCGAGGGAGCCGAGGCGGGTGCGGGTGGGCCGGGTCTCGCCGAGGACGGTCTGCGCGTTCGCGTGCCGCGCGGTCTCGTCGTCGGTCCCGTCCGAGTCGCCGGACGAGTCTGGAGAAAGGGGGTTCACGGAGCCCGACATGTGCGTGAGCCTAACGGGTCGGCAGGACGGGCCACGATATCGGTTTGCCCGGGTCCCCTCGAGGCGCGTAGCCTGGTGATCGCGAGTGTCCGCAGTTCGGCTCCACGGCCGAGCGGGGAACTCGCCGTGACTCACACATCGCCGTATCGCAGTGGGTGTTTCACGTGCCCGACCGAATTTCACCAACCGACTATCAACCCGTCCGGAGCAACTCAACACATGGCCTCCACCACCGTCACCTCGCCGCAGGTAGCCGTCAACGACATCGGCTCTGCCGAGGATTTCCTCGCCGCCATCGATGCCACGATCAAGTACTTCAACGATGGCGACATCGTCGAGGGCACCATCGTCAAGGTCGATCGCGACGAGGTGCTGCTCGACATCGGTTACAAGACCGAAGGCGTCATCCCGTCCCGCGAGCTCTCCATCAAGCACGATGTCGACCCCAACGAGGTCGTGTCGGTGGGCGATGAGGTCGAGGCACTTGTTCTCACCAAGGAGGACAAGGAAGGCCGTCTGATCCTGTCCAAGAAGCGTGCGCAGTACGAGCGCGCCTGGGGCACGATCGAGGAGCTCAAGGAGAAGGACGAGGCCGTCAAGGGCACCGTCATCGAGGTCGTCAAGGGCGGCCTGATCCTCGACATCGGCCTGCGCGGCTTCCTGCCCGCCTCGCTCGTCGAGATGCGTCGCGTTCGCGACCTCCAGCCGTACGTCGGCAAGGAGATCGAGGCCAAGATCATCGAGCTCGACAAGAACCGCAACAACGTGGTCCTGTCGCGCCGCGCATGGCTCGAGCAGACCCAGTCCGAGGTCCGCAGCGAGTTCCTGCACCAGCTCCAGAAGGGCCAGGTCCGCAAGGGCGTCGTGTCCTCCATCGTCAACTTCGGCGCCTTCGTCGATCTCGGCGGTGTCGACGGCCTCGTGCACGTCTCCGAGCTGTCCTGGAAGCACATCGACCACCCGTCCGAGGTCGTCGAGGTCGGCACCGAGGTCACCGTCGAGGTTCTCGACGTCGATCTCGATCGCGAGCGCGTCTCCCTGTCGCTCAAGGCCACGCAGGAAGATCCGTGGCGTCAGTTCGCCCGCACCCATGCGATCGGTCAGATCGTGCCGGGCAAGGTCACCAAGCTCGTTCCGTTCGGCGCGTTCGTCCGCGTCGAGGAGGGCATCGAGGGCCTCGTCCACATCTCCGAGCTGGCCGAGCGCCACGTCGAGGTCCCGGACCAGGTCGTCGCGGTCGGCGACGACGCGATGGTCAAGGTCATCGACATCGACCTCGAGCGTCGTCGTATCTCGCTGTCGCTGAAGCAGGCGAACGAGGACTACACCGCCGAGTTCGACCCGTCGAAGTACGGCATGGCCGACAGCTACGACGAGCAGGGCAACTACATCTTCCCCGAAGGCTTCGATCCCGAGACCAACGAATGGCTCGAGGGCTACGAGAAGCAGCGTGAGGAGTGGGAGTCCCGCTACGCGGAGGCCGAGCGTCGCCACAAGATGCACACCGCTCAGATCGAGAAGATGGCTGCCGACGAGGCTGCCGAAGCTGCGGCCGGCGTGTCCGGTGGCAACTACTCGTCCGAGTCGGGTGCCGAGGCTGCTCCGGAGACCACCGGCGGATCGCTCGCGAGCGACGCCCAGCTCGCCGCTCTGCGCGAGAAGCTGTCGGGCAACGCCTGACACGTTCCCACGGACGGCCCCGCACCTTTCGGTGCGGGGCCGTCCGCGTTCCGGGGAAGCGCTTCCTCCCGCCTCGCGCTCGTTTCGGAGCAACGGCTCCGGGACGACGACGAGACCGGCCCCTTCCGAAACGGAAAGGGCCGGTCTTCGTATGTCGTCGGCAGCAGGTGCTCAGCTCGGGGGCGAGTTCACCCCACGGCGGGAGTGGCCCACTGTGCGGGCAGGGCCGTCGCGCGCTTGCGCATCGCGGCGTGGCTGTGGCGCGCGTTCGTCAGCAGCGCGGTGAACCAGTTCCGCCGGTGCTCGGCGAGGGCGGCAGCGACCTCGGGGATGAGGATGCAGTGAACCCCGTTTTCCATGCCGAGGCGATGCCGACCTGTGGTGGAGGTGGAGGATCGCATGGCCTGCCTTCTCGAATGCTCCGGACGAGCCGGGAGGGACGCTTCGCACCGACGATATCGGACAGTCCCGCGAATTCTGCGCATTTACCCCAGGTCGGAGGGGGTGTGTCCGGTCGTCGAGCGGTGTTGCGACCGCCCCGTGACCCCACCGTGATCGGGGTGTGATCCCGGGAGCCCGGGCACCGTGGTCCTCGCCGCCTACGCCCACTCGATCCCCACCTGCGCCGGATCTCGGCGGATGCTCGGACGGGAATCCGAACCCGCCCGGTCACGCCCCGGGGATCCCCTACGGCGCACCTCATGTCGACATGCACTTCTCCACGACGGGCGCCGACCACGGAGTCGGCCCGGCCGCAACGGATTCCGTGGAGCGCGCGGCGCGACTTCCCGGTCCGCACTCCGTTCCGGAGGGTTGCATTCCGTCTCCGGGTTCGCCGCTCGAGAACACCGCCCCGGTCGTGGGGATGCACTGAGCGGACGCGGAGGACCACGTGATTCCCGGATCGTTCGAATTCACCGAGGTGCTGTCGACGGCTCGTGGGACGGGGAGTTCATCGTCATCGAGCCGATGATGACCCGAGAATCGCCGGCGGCGAAGCCGTCCCTGCGGGAGGTCGTGGCGCAGCCCGCGTCCGGCCGGCCCCTACCCGACGCTGTACACCGTCGACTTCGACGAGCAGACGGACGAATGTGTCGTCTCGCCGTCGGGACCGACGATGCGCGAAGCGTTGCAGGGACCGCAAAGATGCCTCGACGGCGTGGTGATGCGAGACTGGCAGCGTGCTGCGAATGGGGTTGACCGGAGGTATCGGCGCGGGCAAGTCGACCGTCGCCAAGGAGCTCGTCGAACTCGGGGCGGTGATCGTCGACTCCGATGTCGTCGCCCGGGAGATCGTCGCTCCGGGATCCGACGGCCTCGCCGAACTCGTCGACGCCTTCGGCGAGGACATCCTGCACGCCGACGGCACGCTCGATCGCCCCGCGCTCGCGGCGAAAGCGTTCGCGAGCGAC
>NZ_AJVB01000435.1:0-3303 GCF_000278445.1 Rhodococcus sp. R1101 | reverse complement strand
ACAGGTGAGCGAGGTGGCGGGAGCCGACGGCTGGGAACTGCTCTCGGCCGTCCACGACGGTGATCCCGTCGGCACGACCGTCGAGTTGCTCGCGCGCAGCGGCGCGGAGCGGGTGGTCATCGGCAGCCGCGGGCGCACCGCGACCGGCAAGTTCCTCGTCGAGCGGGCGGTGCAGCGTCTGATCACCGAGTCGTCGGTGCCGGTGCTCGTCATCAAGGCGGGCTGACGCCCGCCCGACCCCCCGCACTGCGGGCTCTGTCCGTTCCACGGCCGAGCGTTCTATCCTGGGCACATGGCGTTCCGGGTGGTCGCCGACCTCACGGCCTTCGTGCATCTGCTGTTCGTGCTCTACGTCGTGTTCGGTGGTTTCCTCGCGTGGCGGTGGCCCCGCACCATCGTCGCGCATGTCGTCGCCGTGGCATGGGGAGCCACCTCGGTGGCCGTAGGGTTCGACTGTCCGTTGACGGCAATGGAGAACTGGGCGCGCCGCAACGCCGGCCGGGAGGGTCTGCCGCCGAGCGGATTCATCGATCACTACCTGACCGGCGTGATCTACCCGGACTCCGCACTGGGGGCCGTCCGTGCTCTCGCCGCGGCCGCTGTGGTGGTGTCGTGGGTGGTGCTGTGGCACCGGATTCGTGTGACGAAGGTCGCCCCCGTGACTTACTCCTGAGTAGGGTGGGGGCATGACTGTCTCCCGGGATCTCGACATCGTCGTCTACGGCGCCACCGGCTTCGTCGGGCGCCTCACCGCCGCCTATCTCGCCGAGAGTCTCCCCGCCGGCGTCGCCGTCGGACTCGCGGGGCGCTCACGCACCAAACTCGAGAAGCTCGCCGCCGACCTCGGAACAGATTGGCGCCTGATCGAGGCGAACGCCGACGACCCTGCCTCACTGACGGCGCTCGCCGAATCCACGCGCGTGGTGATCACCACCGTCGGCCCCTATGCCGCGTACGGACTGCCACTCGTGCAGGCGTGCGCCGAGGCGGGCACCGACTATGTCGACCTCACCGGCGAGGTCCTCTTCCACCGCGAGAGCATCGACCGGTTCGACGACATGGCCCGGCGCACCGGTGCCCGCATCGTCCACTCGTGCGGTTTCGACTCCGTGCCGTCCGATCTCGGCGTCCATGCTCTCTACCGCGCCGCGGAGGCCGACGGCAACCTGCCCCTCACCGACACCACCTTCGTGCTCGGCTCCTTGCGCGGCGGGGTGAGCGGTGGAACCATCGATTCGCTTCGCAGGCAGCTCGATGCGGTCCGCAAGGATTCCACCGCCCGGAAGATCGCCGCGCGACCGTATTCTCTGTCCCCCGACCTGTCGAAGGAACCCGATCTCGGTCGCCAGAACGATTTTGCATTCGTCGACGGCAGATCCGTCGCCCCCGGCGTCTCGGGCCGGCTGGCCCCGTTCTTCATGGCCTCCTACAACACCCGAATCGTACGCCGCAGCAACGCGCTGCGCGACTGGGCCTACGGACGCCGGTTCCGGTACCGGGAGACCATGAGCGTCGGCTCCTCACCGCTGTCCCCCGTCCTCGCCGGGCTCGTCGGGCTCGGTACAGGCGCTCTCGCCGCCGGCCTGTCGTTCGCACCCACGCGGTTCGTCCTCGACAAGATCCTGCCCGCCCCCGGGGAAGGGCCGTCGGAGAAGACACGGGAGAACGGCTACTTCACCGTCGATCTGTATGCCTCGACCGAGTCGGGCGCCCGATACACCGCCCGCTTCGCCGCGCAGGGCGACCCGGGTTACAAGGCCACGGCCGTGATGCTCGCCGAGTCCGCCCTGTCGCTCGCGCTCGGCGGTGAGGCCCTGCACGCCGGAGGCGGCGTCCTGACCCCTGCGGTGGCGTTCGGTGACGTACTGACCGAACGCCTTCGCGCAGCCGGCTTCGAGATCACCGCCCGGCGCCTCGGCTGATATCGCCCCGCGGGCCCGGACCGGACGCGCCGGGCCCGCCGAGTGCGAGTCCGTCGCGAGTACGGGCTATGCTCGACCGCACCGAACGATCCGCGCGCAACGAGACCTGAGGACGAGAACATGGAAGCGACGAGTACCGAGGTGGCTCCGGCCGCTCGTCTCGCGCTCATGTCGTTCTGGCCCACCCGCCGCGGCGCCTGCTTCGATTGTCTGTGTTGTACCCCGGAGTGTCGCTGAGCGCTCTGCCGCTCGTCCATCTTCTCGGGTTCTTCCAGCTTTCGGAGCAGACATATGTTCAATTTGCTCATTTTCACGCTCGTCGGTGTGGGCGCACAGCTCGTCGACGGCGCTCTCGGCATGGCCTTCGGCGTCACCGCGACGACCCTGCTGCTGTTCAGCGGTGTCGGTCCGGCACACGCGAGCGCCGCGGTGCATCTCGCCGAGGTGGGCACCACGCTCGTGTCGGGCGCATCGCACTGGCGTTTCCGCAACATCGACTGGAAGGTCGTGTTGCGGCTCGGCGTTCCCGGAGCGATCGGGGCCTTCCTCGGCGCGACGGTCCTGTCGGGACTGTCGACCGAGGCCGCCGAACCGGTGACCGCCGGCATTCTGCTGGCCATCGGTGTGTACGTCGCGCTGCGCTTCTCGGTGCGGCCCCCGGCGGTCGCGCATGCCCGTACCTCTCCGCACACCGCGAAGTTCTTGTCGCCGCTGGGTTTCTTCGGCGGATTCATCGATGCGAGCGGCGGTGGCGGATGGGGACCGATCACCACCAGCACCCTGCTCTCCCGCGGCAAGACGGCACCGCGCACCGTGATCGGATCGGTGAGCGCGTCGGAGTTCCTCGTCGCGGTCGCGGCGAGCCTGGGTTTCCTGTTCGGGCTCGGCCACGACTCGCTCGGCAATCTCGTGATCGTCGCCGGCCTCGCTCTCGGCGGTGCCCTTGCGGCGCCGATCGCGGCCTGGCTGGTCAGTCGTGTCCCGGCAACTCTGCTCGGTACCGGCGTCGGCGGTGTCATCGTGCTGACCAACGCGCACAAGCTCGCCGGGACGTTCGGACTCTCCGGCGCGGCACTGGCCGCGCTCTACCTCTTCATCGTCGCCACGTGGCTCACGCTGCTGATCGTGTCGTGGAAGCGTTCGCGCCTCACTCCCGCGGAGAAGAGCGGATCGCTCGAACCGTTGACGCAACCGACCCCGGTGACCTTGCTCGAAGACACCGACCGGACCCTCTTCGCGGGCGGTCGTCCGGAGCTCCGAAAGGTACCCGGGCACAACGACACTCGCTTGAATTCCACCCCGTCACCACGGTCTCCCGACGAGGCATGACAACCGCTATCATGCCCGCGTGCGACAAAAGCGAATACATAAGAGTGCCTTC
>NZ_AJVB01000434.1:0-3316 GCF_000278445.1 Rhodococcus sp. R1101 | reverse complement strand
ATCTCCGGATGGGAACGGTGATCGTCAACCGCACCGCCCCCGAGCACCTGCCCGAGGAACTCGTCGACGACGTCGCCGCCGGACGTATCGAGGGCCCCGCGATCCGGTCGACCCTCGAACGGGTGTCCATCAAGCTCTCCGACGACGATTTCGCCGGCCTGCTGACCCAGACCATCGAGCACGCCGCGGTACTCCAGGCGCAACAGGTGAGCGCCGCTCAACTCGACGAAGTGAAGGTGGCACGCATGTCCCTACCGGCCCTCGCCGACGGTGTCGATCTCGGTGGCCTCTACGAACTCGCCGACGTCCTCGCCGAGCAGGGTGTCCGATGAGCGCACCGATCCGGAAGGCCCTCGACGTCGGCCGCATCCTGGACGACCGCTCGTCCCGGGTGATCGTGTGCTGCGGGTCGGGGGGTGTCGGCAAGACGACCACCGCTGCGGCGCTCGCGCTGCGGGCCGCCGAACGGGGCCGCAGCGTCGTGGTGCTCACGATCGACCCGGCGCGGCGACTGGCACAGGCTCTCGGGGTCGCGTCGCTCGACAATTCACCGCAGAAGGTGGAGCTCGGGCCGGAGGCGAAGGGCGAGCTGCACGCGATGATGCTCAACATGCGTCGCACCTTCGACGACATGGTGCTCGAGCACTCGACACCGGAGAAGGCCCAGCAGATCCTCGACAACCCCTTCTACCAGACCGTGGCATCGTCGTTCTCCGGCACGCAGGAGTACATGGCGATGGAGAAGCTCGGTCAGCTCTCGCAGAGCGACGAGTGGGACCTCATCATCGTCGACACTCCGCCGTCCCGTAACGCGCTCGACTTCCTCGACGCTCCTCAGCGGCTCGGCGCGTTCCTCGACGGCCGGATGATCCGGCTCTTCACGGCTCCCGGGCGAGGCTTCGGCCGCTTGGTGACGGGTGCGATGGGGCTCGCGCTCAAGGCGGTCTCGACGATCGTCGGGAGCCAGATGCTGTCGGACGCGTCGGCCTTCGTGCAGTCGCTGGACTCGATGTTCGGTGGGTTCCGGGAGCGCGCCAACCGCACCTACCGTTTGCTCCAGCAGCCGGGAACACACTTCATGGTGGTCGCGGCGCCCGAACCCGATGCTCTGCGCGAGGCCTCGTTCTTCGTGGAGCGACTCTCGGGCGACCGCATGCCGCTGTCGGGCCTGGTGCTCAACCGCACCCATCCGACACTGTCGGCACTTCCGTCCGATCACGCGCTCACCGCGGCGGATCAACTCGCCGAGGAGGAGGGGGTGGACGCGCACGCCGCGGAGGCCGTTCTCCGCATCCACGCTCATCGGGCCGTGATCGCCAAGCGGGAACTGCGGTTGCTACGCAACTTCACCGCGGCGCATCCCACCGTTCCCGTCGTCGGGGTGCCCTCGCTGCCCTTCGAGGTCTCCGATCTCGAGGCCCTGCGGGCCGTGGGCGAGCAATTGACCCGCGAGGCGTGATGTCTCGCGGGTCATGATCTCGGCGGTTCGTACCGGGAGGTGGTGACTAGACCGCGCTCTGGTGCTGTCGCTGCGCCTGGAAGAAATCGGCCCAGGACTCGACCTCGGGGTGCTGCTTGAGGAGTGCACGACGCTGCCGTTCCGTCATGCCTCCCCACACACCGAACTCGACACGGTTGTCGAGGGCGTCCGCCCCGCACTCGAGCATCACCGGGCAGTGCCGGCAGATCACCGCGGCCTTGCGCTGCGCTGCGCCACGCACGAACAGTTCATCGGGATCGACTTCGCGGCAGCGAGCCTTGGAGACCCAAGCGATGCGCGCTTCGGCCTGATCGACGTCGAGTCGGGTCGTCGGGGTGGTCATGTGCATTCAGTTGCCCCTTTACATTCCGAACGCCGGTTCGCGGTGTTCGAGGTCTGCGCCGCCCGTGTGCCGCGACGGCGCGAAACCTGCCCGTCAAGGTGTTATCTGCGTCACACTGATGTCTCAATCTAGGTAAACTGATGCCCACGCGCAAGGCGAACGAAACCTTTTCTGGTACGTACGTACATAGTTGCACGTCGGAGGCGTTTTCACCGGGTCTGTCGAGCCACGCCCGCTCCCTCGGAACCGCCGCCCGGTCCCCCGCCACGTACTGTGTAGGCGTGTCGATCCGAAGAACGGTGGCGAAGCTCGCCGGTTGCACGGCCCTCGGCGGCGTTCTCGTAGCAGGGATGCTCTTCCCGGCAGCGGGTGGATTCGGGTACCTCTCGAACCGCGCCGCGGACACCGTCGACAACAGTTCCGCAGAGCTCGTCGAAGGTGTCGTCCCTGCCGTGACGACCATGGTCGACAAGGCGGGCGAGCCCATCGCGTGGCTCTACGACCAACGCCGATTCGAGGTGCCGAGCGAGCAGATCTCCAACGAGATGAAGCTCGCGATCGTCTCGATCGAGGACAAGCGGTTCCCCGAGCACCAGGGCGTCGACTGGCAGGGCACCATCCGCGCATTCCTCACCAACACGACGAGCGGTCAGGTCGAGCAAGGCGCCTCCACGATCGACCAGCAGTACGTCAAGAACTACCTCCTGCACGTGATCGCGAAGACCGACGCCGAACGCCGCGCGGCGATCGAGACGACACCGGCCCGCAAGATCCGTGAGATTCGCATGGCGCTGACGCTCGACGATCAGCTCACCAAGGACGAAATCCTCACCCGCTACCTGAACCTCGTCCCCTTCGGCAACGGATCGTTCGGCATCCAGGACGCCGCCCGGACCTACTTCGGCATCGACGCGAAGGACCTGAACATCCCGCAGGCCGCGATGCTCGCGGGCATGGTGCAGTCCAGCTCGGCGCTGAACCCGTACACGAATCCCGACGGCGTGCTCGCCCGGCGCAACATCGTGCTCGACACCATGATCGACAACATCCCGGAGCGCGCCGACGAGATCCGCGCCGCGAAGGAACTGCCGCTCGGTGTGCTGCCCGAACCGAACACGCTCCCGCGCGGCTGCATCGCGGCCGACGACCGCGGCTACTTCTGCGAGTACGCGCTGCAGTACCTCGAGAACTCCGGCCTGTCCCGTGAGCAGATCGACCGGGGCGGATATCTCATCCGCACCACCCTCGATCCCGAGGTCCAGGATTCCGTCAAGGCATCTCTCGACCGGTTCACCAGCCCCACCGTCGACGATGTGGCCTCCGTGATGAACGTGATCGAACCGGGCCAGGATTCGCACAAGGTTCTTGCCATGGGGTCGAGCCGCAAGTTCGGGCTCGACGCCGAGGCGAAGGAGACGGTCCAGCCGCAGCCCTACTCGCTGGCGGGTCACGGCGCCGGGTCGATCTTCAAGATCTTCACCGTCGCGGCCGCC
>NZ_AJVB01000433.1:0-3315 GCF_000278445.1 Rhodococcus sp. R1101 | reverse complement strand
GACGACGAACCGCCGGCCCTCGACGAGCTCGCCTACCTGCTGCGGGCGCAGGAGGAGATCGGCGTCGTGCACACCGCGGGAGACGCGACGACCGCTCTGCGCGTGCTGCGCGACGGCGGTATCGACGCGGTCTTCCTCGACATCAACATGCCCGGACTCGACGGTCTGGAGCTTGCGGGCATCCTCCGCAATTTCGCCGTGTCCCCGGCCGTGGTGTTCGTGACCGCGCACGACGACCGCGCGGTCTCGGCATTCGACCTCGGTGCCGTCGACTACGTCCTCAAACCGCTCCGTGAGGAACGGCTCGCCGAAGCGGTCCGGCGGATCGCCGAGCGCAGCCGGCCCGCCGCGCAGACGACATCCGACACCGGTCCGGGCGACGACGTGATTCCCGTCGAGCTCGGCGGCGTCACCACGCTCGTGCCGCGCTCGTCGGTCCACTGGGTCGAAGCCGAGGGCGACTACGCGCGACTGCACACCGCGACCGGTTCGCACCTGGTCCGCATCCCGATATCGACGCTCGAGAACCGCTGGGCCGAGGCCGGCTTCCTCCGCGTGCACCGCTCCTATCTGGTGGCGCTGCCACTCGTGACCGGTATCCGCAGCGTCGGTTCGGGCCTCGTCGTCTGCCTGCGCGGCGACAGCAATTCCCCGCCCGTCGAACTACCGGTCAGCCGCCGGCATACGCGCGAGCTCAAGGACCGGCTCATCCGCGGACCCATGCAGTCGTGGACGTCGCGATGAGCAGCACCGGTGGCCCGCCTCCGCAGCGACAGAAGGTCGTTCTCGCCGAGCGGCGCGGGGCGCGCATGGTCCGGACCCGCGTGGAGGTGCAACAGCAGACCGAGGTCGGCGACGCGATGGTCCGCGGGTTGGTCCGTGCGCAACTCGGGCTCGCCCTTCGGGTCGCGTTGTTCACGGTGTGCCTGCTCGGCGCGATTCCGGTGCTGTTCCACGCCTTTCCCGGTCTCGCGGAGATGACGGTGCTGGGCATCCGCCTGCCGTGGGTGTTGCTCGGGGTGGTCGGTTATCCGATCCTGCTCGGTATCGCGTGGGTGTACCTGCGTCTCGCCGAACGCAACGAGCAGGATTTCACCGACCTCACCGACGATTGACGCCCCCGTGAGCGGATCGATTCCCGTCGCCACCGTCGTCGGTCTCGTCGCCGCGGCGATCGCCACCGTCGCGATCGGCGTGTACGGCGTGCGGATGGCGCGCACCACCTCGGATTTCCTCGTCGCCTCGCGCAGTGTGGGCCCTCGCTGGAACGCCGCGGCGATCTCCGGTGAGTACCTCTCCGCGGCATCCTTTCTCGGTGTCGCCGGACTCGTCGCGAAGTTCGGCGCCGACGCACTGTGGTATCCCGTCGGTTTCACGGCGGGCTATCTGGGTCTGCTGCTGTTCGTCGCTGCGCCGCTGCGACGTTCGGGTGCCTACACCGTCCCCGACTTCGCGGAGTTCCGGCTGGGGGAGAAGTGGTTGCGCACCCTGTCGATGATGGTCGTGGCCATCATCTGCATCCTCTACCTGGTCCCGCAGTTCCAAGGAGCAGGGCTCACCCTCAACATCCTTCTGGGAGTACCCGACTGGGTGGGGGTCGCGGTGGTCGGCGTGATCGTCGTGGCCAACGTCGTCGGCGGCGGGATGCGCTCGATCACGTTCGTGCAGGCATTCCAGTACTGGCTCAAACTCACCGCCGTCGCGTTGCCCGCGCTGGTGCTGACGTTGCACTTCGTCGGCGACCACCGGGCCGTAGACGAGCCCGTGCCGCCCACCGTCACGGAGACCACGACCGTCGACGTGACGATCGACGTGGTCGTGCAGGTCGCCGAGCCGCTGCCGGTCGTGGTGACCGGGGAGATCGACGGCCGACCGGTCGCAGGTGAATTCGAACTCGAGCCGGGAGAGCACGTCCTCGGGGCCGGCACCGAACTCGTCCTCGACGCCGGGTCTCCGGTGCCGGTGGTGGCCGGTGCGCCGACCGACAACGACAGCTGGGCGTCGCCGGGGGCCGGATTGGGGGCGAGCAGCGAACATCCGCTGTTCCAGGTCTACTCGCTGATGCTCGCGACCTTCCTCGGAACCATGGGCCTGCCGCATGTGCTGGTGCGCTTCTACACGAACCCGGACGGACGCGCGGCGCGCATGACGTCCTTCGCCGTGATCGGGCTGCTCGGGCTGTTCTATCTGTTCCCGACGCTGCTCGGGGTGTTCGCGCGCCTGTACGTCCCGCAGTTGCTCATCACGGGACGGTCGGACGCCGCGGTGCTGCTGTTGCCGGGATCGGTGTTGTCCGGTTGGGGTGGGCAGCTGCTCGCCGCCCTCGTGGCCTCGGGCGCGATCGCGGCCTTCCTGTCGACCTCCTCCGGGTTGCTGGTCAGTGTCGCGGGCGTGCTGTCCACGGACGTGCTGCGCGGACGGGTGCGCGACTTCCGGATCGCGGCGGTACTCGCGGGCGTGGTGCCGCTCGTGCTGGCGCTGTCGGTGACCTCCCTCGACCTGTCGCGGTCGGTGGGGCAGGTCTTCGCGATCGCCGCCTCGACGCTGTGTCCGCTGCTGGTCCTGGGGATCTGGTGGCGCGGTCTCACCGCGATCGGTGCCGCGGCGGGGATGGTCGTCGGTGGTCTCGTCGCGGGGGCCGCCGCTCTGGCGACCGTGCTGCTGCCGATCGATCCGTCGGTGGCCGCAGGGTGGCCGACGGTGCTCTCCGCCTATCCGGCGGCATTGAGTGTGCCGCTGGCGTTCCTCACGATGATCACGGTGAGTGTGCTGACGCGCCGGCGGATCCCTCGTGACCTGGGCCGGACGTTCTCCCGCATGCACGTCCCCGAGCGGCTCGGCATGGGACGCGACCGCGAACTCGGTGCGTTCGGCGACCGGGGGCGGGGACCCGGGGAGGAGCGCCGTTCGTCGCGGTGACGTGACCGTTCGTCGCACGAGCGCACCCCTCGTCGTTCCGTCCGTACCCGTCTCTGTTCGTGTGACTGCCGTCTCATTAATCTTGTGATCATCCTCACTTCACACGACTACCAAGGAGTCGGCAGTGACCACAGCACCACTCAGCGAGAGTGGCGTACCCCAGCAGCGTCGGATACCGACGCCGCAGGAGTTCGTCACGATGCAGGAGAGCCCGGAGTTCCAGGAACTGCGCAGCCGCCTGCGCCGTTTCGTGTTCCCGGTGACGGCGTTCTTCCTGGCCTGGTACGCCCTGTACGTCCTGCTGGCCACGTATGCGGACGAGTTCATGGCGACGAAGGTCCTCGGCAACATCAACGTCGGTCTGATCCTGGGTCTGGGTCAGTTCGTCACGACCTT
>NZ_AJVB01000432.1:0-3318 GCF_000278445.1 Rhodococcus sp. R1101 | reverse complement strand
CGACGTAGTTGGACAGTCCGACGAAGCGGCGTTCGTCGGGGAAACGCAGATCGTAGCGTTGCAGGCTGAGCCAGACGGCGTAGCCCACCGGGTAGGCCGTCACGGCGAGCATCACGATCGCCGCGGGTGCGACGAGCATCAGGCCGAGGCGGCGTTCGGCTTTCTTCCCCTCGGACAGCGCCACTTTCGTCCTGGGCGACGATTCCTCGGGGGTCTCGTCGGTCGGCTTCGATTCGACGGCGGTCACGGGATCAGTCCTTCCGAGTTGACCGCCTTGCGCACCTGCTCGGCGAGTTCCTCGACGGTACGGGGCGGATCGATCTGGTCGACCGGGTTGAGGGTGGCGGTCACCAGTGTCGAAATGCTCTGGTAGGCAGGTGAAGCGGGACGCACTGCGGCGTTCTCGAGACCGGCGCGGACCTCGCGCCAGGCCGGATAGGCCTCCTGGAAGGCCGGATCGTCGTAGAGCGCCGCGAGTGTCGGCGGGACACCGCCACCGATGGCGTTGTTGCGCTGGTTCTCCTCGTTGCGCAGGCACTGCATCGCTTCGAACGCGAGATCCGGGTGGGTGCTCGTGCGGGCGACGCCGATGTTGAAACCGCCGATGGTGACCTGGGCGGGCTCACCGGGGGTCACCGAAGGATACGGTGCGGGAAGGAAATTCTGTTCCCCGTCGACGGTCAGGACCGTGTTCCCGGTGTCCTGTGAGGTGACGTTGCCGTTGTCGTCGATGAACGGGAGAGCATCCTTGTTCTCGATGATGCCCGGGAGCACGAACGGCCAGTTCACCTGGAACGCCGTGCGCCCGCTCTCCATGCCGAGGCGGACGGCCGCCTCGTCGGCCTGGTTCAGGGAAGGATCGGCGCCGGGCGCCGTCGCGACGCGCTTCATGATGTCGAGCGCGGTCACCGCCGCGTCGTTGTCGGTGAGCGTGACGGTGACCCCGTCCTCACCGACCACCGAGCCTCCGGCACTCGAGAGCAGGGTGTTGAACCACACCATGAGTCCCTCGTACTGCCGGCCCTGCACACCGATCCACGACGGGCGGCCCTCCTCGGCGAGCCCGCTCGCGATGCCGATCATCTCGTCCCACGTCTCCGGAGGTTTCCCGTCCGGCATGAGATCTTTTCGGTACCAGAGCAACTGGGTGTTGGTGTTGAGCGGGGCGGCGTACAGCCGGTCCTGCCAGGTCGCCGATTCGAGCGGGCCCTCGAGGGTGCCCTCGGAGACCGCGGCGGCCACGTCGTCGGGCAGCGGCAGCGCCCATCCGGCCTCGGCGAACTCGGCCGTCCACACGACGTCGAGAGTCATCAGGTCCAGACCCGGATCGTTGCCGGTCAGCCGCCTCGCCAACTGCAGTCGCTGGTCGTCGGCGTTCTTCGGAAGGGTCCTCTGCTCCACCCGATACCGGCCCCCGGCCGCGGCGGTACACGCCTCGGCGGCCTGCGCGTACTGCTCGGCACCGTCGGCGGCCGTGTAGAAGGACAGGACCACGCCCTCCTCGTCGCTGCCGCACGCGGCCAGACCCGCTGCCAGGAGCACCGCGACCGCAGAAACCGTGACCGCCCGGCTCACCCGCCGTCTCGTGCGCGTTCGTCTCATGCGCGACTCCGCTCCATCGGGGACCCTCGTGATCCGACGATAACGCCCGTACCGGCCAGCCGTAGCAAAACGAGCGGGGCGTACTGCCGGAGCGATTTCGGCGCGCCGGAGCGGTCAGAAGGACGTGCCCGCGAAGGGCGCGTTCGGCCAGGAGAACAGCAGGTCGGCAGCGTCGACGGCCTCGGGCCGCCGCACCCGGACACGCCCTGCGGCGGCCATCCGACTCCAACCGGGTCGGCCGAGGAGGAGCGCACCGAGGTCGGCGACGTCCACCGCGAGATCGGCCGGCCCGGTGGTACGCACCGCGCCGTCGGCGGAGATCTCGACGACGCCGGCATTGTCGGTGAGCACGGGATCGGACACCTCGACGGTCACCGACCCCGAGCCCCGATAGCTCCGCGCCGACAGCGCCCGATCGAGGTCGAGGATGCGCAACCACGTCTCGTCCGAGACCGAACGGAACTGCACCGCACGCGCGTCGCCGAGGACGAGCGGCATCGGATCGTCCTGCGGAAGAGCCGTGAACCGCAGCGTGTCGACCAGATCGAGGCCGAGCAGGAAACGGAGCAGACCGGCATACGCCTCGGGTGACGGGGCGAAGAAGTCGTCGACCACGACGGTGCGGTTGCGGCTGGTGAACCACGCCTGCGTGTCGACGGGGTGGTACCGGACGAAGCCGTCCTCCTGCCCCGGCTCACCGTGTACCGCCACGTACATCGGATCGGTGAGCGAGTCGGCGCGCCACCGGCGCGAGTTCCACCAGTACTCCGACCGGTCGATCGCGCCCGGACGCGAGGGCAGGTGACGGGAATGTATCTGCGCCAGGACATCCCATGCATCCGGATAGGTGAGCAGGCGCACCGGCCCGGAGTCGGGCACGCCGGGACGCAGCGCGGCGCGATGCACGTCGACGTCGACGGACACCGAGGTCGACGCGACGCCGTAGCCGAACCGGCCGTAGATGGTCGCTTCGGAGGCACGCAGCGTCGCGAGGATCTCACCGCGCTCCCGCGCGTCGCTCAGCTGCCGGTGCACGAGTCCGGAGATCACGCCGCGACGCGTGTGCGTGGGCAGCACACCGATGTGGGTGACCGCCGCGTGCGGAACCCGGGCGCCACCGGGCAGGGTCAACTTCCCGCTCGTGGCGTCGACGGTGCCGACGAGCATGCCGTCGAGGAAGGCACCCCATGTGCGACCGGCCTCGAGATAGTCGTTCACCGTCCCGTCGGGAACCTCGGGCCACGACGGCAGTCCCACCATCGCTGTCCGGAACAGCGCCGACGCCTCCCGCAGTTCGGCTTCCGACTCCAGAACTCTGATCTCCGGTTCCGTTCGTTCACCCATGGAACGACACTATCGACAGCGAACCCGGGACGCGGGCGAAAGGCCGTGACGTTCGGTACACCGGCGCCGGGCGGGTAGGTTTCCACCGTGCGACGCGAGTGGGATCCAGCAGACACCGGGGTGCTGCAGCTGCCCTCCGGCCGACTCGTGCGCGGACGCGGGATACGTCGTCCGGAGCTCGACGAGCCGTTTCCCGACTTCGGGGTGTATCTCCTCGCGCGTCCACCGGTGCCGTTCGACTGGGAGTCGCGGTGGATCCACTGGCCCGACTTCCGCACGCCGCGCGACCCGGAGGACGCCCACGCCGTCCTGTACGAGGCGTGGATCCGGGCGGGACGACAACGGGTGGAGATCGCGTGCGGACGTGGGCGC
>NZ_AJVB01000431.1:0-3319 GCF_000278445.1 Rhodococcus sp. R1101 | reverse complement strand
GTTCGGGTGCGCTACGACATCATCGTCATCGACTCGGTCGCAGCACTCGTGCCGCGCGCCGAGATCGAGGGCGAGATGGGCGACAGCCACGTCGGTCTCCAGGCCCGCCTGATGAGCCAGGCACTGCGCAAGATGACCGGTGCGCTCAACAACTCCGGCACCACCGCGATCTTCATCAACCAGCTGCGCGAGAAGATCGGCGTGATGTTCGGCTCGCCCGAGACCACCACGGGCGGTAAGGCGCTGAAGTTCTACGCCTCCGTGCGTCTGGACGTGCGCCGGATCGAGACCCTCAAGGACGGCGGAGACGCGGTCGGCAACCGCACCCGCGTGAAGGTCGTCAAGAACAAGGTCTCGCCTCCGTTCAAGCAGGCCGAGTTCGACATCCTGTACGGGCAGGGCATCTCGAAGGAGGGCTCGCTCATCGACATGGGTGTCGATCAGGGCTTCATCCGCAAGTCGGGCTCCTGGTACACCTACGAGGGCGACCAGCTCGGGCAGGGCAAGGAGAACGCCCGTAAGTTCCTGCTCGAGAACACCGATGTTCGCGACGAGATCGAGAAGAAGATCAAGGAGAAGCTCGGCATCGGTGCCGTACTCACCGATCCGAGCGATGCCGAGGAGTCGGTCGACTTCTAGTCACCGCCCAGGCCGCGGGGGCACGGACGCACATCGCGTCCGTGCCCCCGCGGCCTATCCGCACACGGCCGCGCTGTCGGTGGGTCCGGCTACTGTGCGCGTCATGGACGACCCCGAGGAACGACGGCCCGAAAGACGGTCCGAACGACGCGGACGGCGGCGCTCGGCTCGCACCGAACAGGAGCTGCCCGGTGGCGGTACCGAGGCGCAGGCCAAGGATGTCTGCCTGCGTCTGCTGACGGATCGCGCGCGCAGTCGATCCGAGCTCGCGGCGAAGCTCGTGCAGAAAGGTTTCGCGTCCGACGTCGCCGAGCGTGCCCTCGATCGTCTCACCGAGGTCGGGTTGATCGACGACGCGGATTTCGCCGACCAATGGGCGCGTTCACGTCATCTGCATGCGGGGAGGGGCAAGCGGGCGATCGCACTCGAACTGCGCCGTAAAGGAATCGACGCCGACGATGCGGCGGCTGCCCTCGAGCAGATCGACACCGCCGACGAGCGCGAACGCGCGGTCGAGCTGGTCCGCAAGAAGCTCCGCACCCAGCCGCCGCTGCCCACCGAAGGCGATCGGCGCGAGATCGCGGCCGAACGCGACAAGCTGGTACGGCGGCTGGTCGGAATGCTGGCCCGGCGCGGTTACGCGCAGGGTATGGCGTTCGACGTCGTGCGGGAGGAACTCGCGGCCTTCGGTGCCGACGCGAGCAACCTCCCGCACGACTGAAAACTATTTCCGGCGTTCGCCGGTCGGGCACACTACGTGCGTCCCTCGCCGGTCATGTCCAGGCCCGGCACCGCCATCGTCGGTAGGGTCTGTGGCTCTTCGGTCGCCACGGCACCCTTCTTGCGTTTTCCGGATCGCAGGCGCTTCTCGAGCCAGGTCGCGAACTGCGTCAGCGCACTGTTGAGGACGATCATGATCACCGCGACCACCAGCAGCGCAGGTAGGTAGTTCTGGAAGAACGCGCCGAGCTGCTGTCCGGAACGCACCACTTCGACGTAGCCGATGAGGTAGCCGAGGGCAGAGTCCTTGAGTGCGATCACCATCTGCGACACGATCGCCGGGAGCATGACCGTGACGGCCTGCGGTAGCAGGATCAGCCGCATGAGCTGGTTCTTCCGCATGCCGATGGCGTAGGCGGCTTCGCTCTGGCCGCGCGGGAGCGACCTGATACCCGCTCGCACGATCTCGGCGATGACCGAGCCGTTGTACAGAGTCAGACCGGTGATGACCGCTGCGAGCGCGAGGTAGTCGGACTTGAAGACGCGGTACTCGGCGAAGACCTGGTAGGCGAAGATCATCAGGATCAGCACCGGGACGGCGCGGAACAACTCGACGATCGTGCCGGCGATCCCGCGGACCCATCGGTGATCGGAGAGGCGGGCGATGCCGAGCACCGTGCCGAGGATCAGTGCCAGCACGATCGATGCGACGGCCGCGATGATCGTGCCGCGGATGCCGGGCAGCAGATAGGTCGTCCAGCTGGTGGATTCGACGAACGGCTCCCACTTGGCCGCTGTCAGCTGTCCGTTGGCGTCGAGCGCGCGGTAGACGATCCAGCCGACGACGAGGAGGAGCGCGACCACGACGACCGACAGGATCCGGTAGATCGCCTTCGCGCGGGGCCCGGGTGCGTCGTAGAGAACTGTTCCGTGTGCACTCATCGGGCAACCTCGTATCGCTTGCTGAGCCGGCCGAACAACAGGCCGGTGGGGAGGGTGAGGATGACGAACCCGAGCGCGAAGATTCCACCGACGACGAAGATGGCCGCTTCGTTCTCGATCATCGTCTTCATCAGCAGCGAGGCCTCGGACACGCCGATCACGGAGGCGATCGTCGAGTTCTTGGTCAAGGCGATGAGCACCGAGCCGAGCGGGGCGATGACGGCGCGGAACGCCTGGGGGAGGACGATCAGGCGCAGATTCTGACCGAAGGTCAGGCCGAGGGAGCGGCCGGCCTCCGACTGTCCGAGCGAGACCGTGTTGATGCCGGAGCGGAGCGACTCGCACACGAAGGCCGCCGTATACACGATCAGGCCCAGCACCGCGAGCCGGAAGTTGTTGTCCACCAGGAAAGTCGGCGACGACTCGGAGGCCAGCTTGATGCCGAGCGTCTGGGACAGGCCGAACAGGCAGAAGATGATGATCAGCGTCAGCGGGGTGTTACGGAAGATCGTCACGTAGGCGGTGCCGACGGCGCGCGCCACGGGGATGGGCGACACGCGCATCGCGGCGAGGATCGTTCCGAGGATCAGTGCGCCGATCGCCGAGACGACGGTCAGCTGGATCGTGGTCCAGAACGCGTCGAGTAGCTGGCTGCTGTACTTGCTCAACAGATCCACAGGTCACTCCGGGATCGAGGGGACGGGGTGGGCGTCCGGAACGGCCCGGCCGGCCCGTGGGGATCTCACGGACCGGCCGCACCGGCGGACGGGACGGGTGGAACCCGTACGCGGTAACGATCGACACTCAGTAGCGATCGACGGCGGGAGGCTCGGGGAGGGGGTAGCCCGACGCGCCGACCGTCTCCTCGAATGCGGCTGCCCACGCACCGCTGTCGATCATCTCCTGGATCGCGTCGTTGATCGCGTTGCGGGACTCGTCGTCGCCCTTGGCGAGACCGATGCCGTAGCGCTCGGTGGTGAACGGCTCGCCGACGACCTTGAAGTCGCCCGGGCTCTGC
>NZ_AJVB01000430.1:0-3321 GCF_000278445.1 Rhodococcus sp. R1101 | reverse complement strand
ACGGCGCCGGTGAGCGCCAATCCGGCACCGATCAGAATGGACAGCAGCACGCGAGGCAGCCGGACGTCGAGGACGACCGTGCTCTCCTGCTGCGTCCAGGTCTCGCGGAGCGGAAGGATCTGGCCTGCGAGCAGTCGGACGATCTCGTTCGGAGGAACGAAATAGCGTCCCACCGCGAGGGCGACGAGGGCGACCACCACGAGCAGGGCGGTGAAGCCCACGATCATCAGCGGATTACGGCCCCACTTCACCGGCCGGGGTGCCGGGATCGGCGCCCCAGGGGAAGAGGGCGCTGCCGAGTCAACGTGCGAACTGGTCATAGCTCGCGGCGTCCCGGTTCAGGTCGAAGCGCAGCACCTGGTCGATCTCGTCCTCGGAGATCTCGTAGGCGAACAGGTCGTCGAAGGCCGCGCGGATGTCGTCGCGGAACTCACCGGTCTGCTCCTGCGGATAGAGGATGCGGAACATCCACTCCCACATCAGGGGCGATTCGGCGCTCGGGACCTGCCAGCGGTAACCCCCGAGCGGGGTCTTGTAGACGCGGCCGTTCTGCACCGCGCTCACACCGGCGAGACGCGGGTCGGCGTAGATATCGGCAGGGGTGCTCTGGTCGAAGCCGCTGAGCATGATGACCTCGGGGTCCCAGGCGAGGATCTGCTCGGGACTGACCTGGCCGGAATCCGAGACGAATCCTTCGGTGACGAGATCGGCCCCGACGAGGTCGAACTGGAAACCGTCGTATCCGGTGGCGCTCGTCGTGCTGTAGGCGTCGCCGTTGCGCGAGAGGATCATCGCGCGCGGTCGCGGGGCGTCCTGTCCGGCGACCTTCTCGCGCATCTCCTCGATCTCGGCGCGCTGCCAGGCGACGAGTTCCTCACCGCGCTCGGGCTTGCCCGCGATCTGGGCGAACAGTGTGATCCATGCTTCCAGGTCCTCCTGCGTGCCGTACTCGAGTCCCACCACGGGGAAACCGACGGATTCGATGGGCTCGACGACGTCGGGACCACGATCGCCCCACTGGACGACGACGTCGGGGTCGAGTTCGAGCAGCGTCTCGACATTGGGCACGAAGTCGCTTCCGGCCACGGTGGTCGACTCGGCCGACGCCGGGAACATGGTTGCGAACATGCCGCCCTGGTTCGCGACGAGTGTGGACTGGTTGATGCCGACGATGCGGTCGTAGCTCCGGTCGACCGCCGCGAAGATCGAGGGGGCGGGCATGACGGTGAAGGCCACCTTCTCGGCCGGACCGTCGAGGGTGATCGTCTCGCCTCGCTGGTCGACGATCGTGACGGTGTCACCCGTGGTCGATGCGCCGGCCTCCTGGGTGTCGCGGCTCGAGCATCCGGCCGTGAAGGCGAGGGCACCGATGAGTCCCGCGGCGACCCACCGGGACGACGACGCCACGCCCCGCTGCCGCATCTCCCGCCGCACCGTCGATCTCATATCCACCATCCGTTTCTGTCGTGACAGACCACAAGAACGGAATGAGGTTAGCATTACCTATGCAGTGCCGGTATTGCCGCCTTCGCGCAGATGCAGCGATGCCCCCGCACAGAGAGTGCGAGGGCACCGGCAGACAGGGTTCAGCGAGAGACAGGGGTCAGCGAGAGACAGGGGTCAGCGAGAGAGGATGCGCTGGACGACCTCCCCGATCGGCACCTCGTCGGCGACACCGGAGAAGCGGTCGCGAACCTCGACCGTGCCGTCGGCGAATCCACGCCCGACCACGACGACCAGCGGCATGCCCAGGAGTTCGGAATCCTTGAACTTGACGCCCGGCGACGCCTTACGGTCGTCGAGCAGGACCTCCACCCCCGCGTTGGACAGTTCCTCGGCGAGATTCTCTGCCCCCTCGCGCGCCTGCTCGTCCTTGTTCGCGATCACCAGGTGCACGTCGAACGGGGCGATCTCCGTCGGCCACCGCAGGCCCTTCTCGTCGTGCTGCTGCTCGGCGATCACCGCGACGAGGCGGGAGACCCCGACGCCGTAGGAGCCCATCGTGGGGCGCACCGGCTTGCCGTTCTCCCCGAGCACGTCCACCGCGAAGGCATCGGTGTACTTGCGGCCGAGCTGGAAGACGTGGCCGATCTCGATTCCGCGAGCGGAGACGAGTGCACCGGCTCCGTCGGGCGACGGATCGCCGTCGCGCACCTCGGCGGCCTCGATCGTTCCGTCCGGCGTGAAGTCGCGACCCGCGACCAGCCCGAATACGTGCTTGCCCTGCTCGTCGGCACCGGTGATCCAGCTGGTGCCGTCCACCACCCGCGGGTCGACGAGATAGCGGACACCGTTGGCGAGCAGCGCCTTCGGGCCGATGTAGCCCTTCACGAGGAAGGGATTGGCCTCGAAGTCGGCGTCGGTGAGCAACTCCACCTCGGCGGGTTCGAGCGAGGCCTCGAGGCGCTTGTCGTCGACCTCGCGGTCGCCGGGGATGCCGATGCCGAGCAGTTCCCAGTCGCCACCGGGCTGCCGGACCTTGACCATGACGTTCTTGAGCGTCTCGGCCGCGGTGACCTCACGACCGAGGACCTCCGACGCCGAAGCGACGAGCGAGGCGATCGTCGGGGTGTCGGGGGTGTCGTGCACGACCGCCTCGGGCTGTCCGTCGATCGGCAGCGGTTCGGGCGCGAGGGTCTTCACCGCTTCGACGTTCGCGGCATAACCGGATTCGAGGCATCGCACGTAGGTGTCCTCACCTGCCGGCGAATCGGCGAGGAACTCTTCGGAGGCACTGCCGCCCATCGCGCCGGAGGTGGCCGAGACGATCACGTACTCGACCCCGAGGCGCGTGAAGATGCGTTCGTAGGCGTCGCGGTGCGCCCGGTAGGACTCGGCGAGCCCTTCGTCGGTGAGGTCGAAGCTGTACGAATCCTTCATGACGAACTCGCGGCCACGCAGGATGCCGGCGCGGGGCCGTTCCTCGTCGCGGTATTTCGTCTGGATCTGGTACAGCGTGACGGGGAAGTCCTTGTACGAGTTGTATTCACCCTTGACGGTGAGCGCGAACATCTCCTCGTGGGTGGGCCCGAGAAGGTAATCGCCGCCCTTGCGGTCCTGCAGCCGGAACAGACTGTCGCCGTATTCCGTCCAGCGGTTGGTGGTCTCGTAGTGCTCGCGCGGCAGCAGCGCCGGCAGGACGATCTCCTGCGCACCGATGGAATTCATCTCCTCGCGCACGACCCGCTCGACCTGTCGCAGCACCCGCAGCCCCAACGGCAGCCACGAATACACACCGGGTGCGATACGTCGCACGTATCCGGCTCGGACCAGCAACTTGTGGCTGGCGACCTCGGCGTCGGCCGGGTCGTCTCGGAGGGT
>NZ_AJVB01000429.1:0-3321 GCF_000278445.1 Rhodococcus sp. R1101 | reverse complement strand
AGACGTTCGGCGCCGCGATCACGACCACCGAAGACGACGTCGGCCCTCATGGGATACATGTTCTCGACCGCGACCGCCACGCGACTGTCGGCCTCCAGCGCCGCGACCTGATCGGAGAAGCCCTCCGCATAGCGGCGCTGCCACCGGAAGGGTGGATGGACCACCACGGTCTCCGCCCCGAGGATCTCTGCGACACGCACCGAACGGTCGAGCTTGGCGGCGGGATCCGCTCCCCACACGCGCTGCGAGATCAGCAGGCACGGCACGTGCACGGCGAGCACCGGCACCCCGTACTCGCGGACGAGACGCTCCACCGAGGTGGGGTCCTGGCTCACCGGTTCCGCCCATACCATCAGCTCGACCCCGTCGAAGCCGAGGTCGGCCGCGAACCGGAACGCCGCTTCGGTGTTCTCCGGGTAGACCGAAGCGGTGGACAGCCCTACCCGGATTCCCTGCGCGGTCGGCATCGGCTCACCCGCCGGGAAGCAGGAACAGGAGCGGCCCGAAGGACACGAAGGCTCCCACGGCGAGTGCGATGAGCTGGCTCGTGATGTCGTCGGTGCGCCGCAGGACGCGCACGAGCGCGACCAGGCCGACGATCACCAGCAGGGCGAGCGCGAAGGCGACCCAGGGCATGAGATCCCACAGACGCTCGAAGCCCTTGAACAGCAACCCACCCGCGACGATCGCCGCGACGCTCTCAACGATCAGCAACGCCCACTGCTTGAGGCTGCTGCCGTGATCCGCGTCGCCGGAACTCTTCCGTGCCGAGTCGTCGGCCGCGGCGGCCGACGATCCCGTGCCTCGGGACTTCCGCGAACGCGTCGCCGGCGATGCCTTCTCCGCAGGCGCATCGGAGGTCCCGGCCGCAGCACCGATGGTGTCGGTCGAGTCGTCGAGGTCGGAGCCCGTGCCCTGCAGGTCGCTCGCAGGACCGGACAGCAGTCGCGGTTCCGCGACATCGGCCTTGCGCGCCGATACCGCCGGCGCACTCGCCTTCTCGGACTTCTTGTCGGGCACCGCCTCACCGGGCTGCGCACCCGTTGCGGCAACCGCGCCGAGGTGCGCCCGCGCGCGGCGCGGAAGCGCTTCGGGACGAATGATCTCGGTCGGCGACTCGATCTTCGGCGGAGCCGACACGGACGCCTTCGATGCGGGCGCATTCGCCTCGGGGGAGGGCGGTGTCTCGGCCGGAGGTGTCGTCGATCCGGTCTTCACGGGAGGCGTCTTCGCGGGAGCCTTCACCGGAGGCGTCTTCGCGGCAGCCTTCACCGGAGGCGTCTTCGCGGCAGCCTTCACCGGAGGCGTCTTCGCGGCAGCCTTCACCGGAGGCGTCTTCGCGCCAGCCTTCACCGGAGGCGTCTTCGCGGGAGCCGTCTTCGATTCGGCAGCGACCCGCGGCGTCACGGTGGTCTTCTCGACATCGGACAGCGCGAAGGTCGCCGTCTTCGGCGTCTCGGCCGTGCGGTCCACCGGTGTCGCCGGTTCGCGGGTCTCCGTCTCGGGGGGAGCGACCGGATCCGTCTGCTCGGCAGTCTTGTCGTCGGCTGCACGCGTGATCGGGATCTCACCCGTCAATTCGGCGACCGAGATGCCGCCGCTCGCACCTCGTCGGCGTCGTCCCCCGGCCCGCGTTCCCACCTTCTGGCCGTTACGCGCCAACAGCTCGGCCACGGAGATCTGGCCCGTGTCGTTGCTGCGATTCTCGCTCATCCGGTTGCCACCACCAGTTCGCCACCCATATCCGTATCGAGCTTCCGAAGAATCAGGCCTTCGCGCAACGCCCAGGGGCAGATCTGCAGCGTTTCCACTCCGAGGGCACGCATACTCGCCTCCGCGACGAGGGCGCCGGCGACGAGCTGCTCGGATCGGTCGGAACTGACCCCTTCGAGTTCTGCCCGGTCGGCCGTGGTCATTCGCGAGATGAAGGCGATGAGCTGACGCAGTCCGCTCGCCGTCAGAGTCCGTTGTACCCGCAGGCCCGCCGACGAAGGAGCCGCGCCCGTCAGGCGCGCCAGGGTCCGGAAGGTCTTGGACGTGCCCACGCACAGATCCGGGTCGCCCGCGCTGCTCAGAATCTTCGCCGGTTCGGCGAGTTCCGCGTCGAGCCAGTCGCGCAGAGCCGATATCCGGCGCTTCCCGGGCGGGTCCTCACGGAACCAGTCGCGTGTGAGTCGCCCGGCACCGAGCTGGAGGGAGTAGGCGATCTCGGGATCTTCGTCGCCGCCGAACGTGAGCTCGAGCGAGCCACCCCCGATGTCGAGGTCGAGGATGTTTCCGGCGCTCCAGCCGTACCAGCGACGCACCGCCAGGAATGTCAGCCGGGCCTCGTCCTCACCGGAGAGCACGTCCAGCGACACCCCGGCTTCCCGGCGCACGCGTTGGAGGACCGCCTCGGAGTTCCCGGCGTCGCGCACCGCGGACGTGGCGAACGCCATGAGTTCCCCGCATCCCGACGTGCGGGCGATGCTGGCGAACTCGGCGGTGGTCTCGACGAGCCGGTCGGCGCCCCTGGTGGTGATGTCTCCGTTGTCGTCCGTGTTCTCGGACAGCCGCAGGGTGGCCTTCGTCGAACTCATCGGCGTGGGGTGCCCACCACGATGGGCGTCCACCACCAACAGGTGGACGGTGTTGCTTCCGACGTCGAGTACCCCTAAGCGCACATCAACACGGTACTGGGTCTACCGTCGGGACCTGTGACAGCAGGTATGTCCCATGCCCCACACAAACTCGACCCGGCCCCCGAAGTCCCTCTCGACTTCCCTCGGGAATGGGTGGAGTTCATCGACCCCGACAACGACGAACACGTCATCGCCGCAGACATGACATGGTTGCTCTCGCGGTGGACCTGCGTGTTCGGCACCCCGGCGTGCCAAGGCATCATCGCCGACCGGCCCGACGACGGGTGCTGTTCGCACGGCGCATTCCTGTCCGACGACGACGACCGCACGAAGCTCGCGAAGGCAGTGAAACACCTCACGCCGGCCGATTGGCAGTTCATGGACAAGGGCCTGGGCAAGAAGGGCTATCTCGAAGAGGACGAGATCGACGACGAGCCCGCCCTGCGCACCCGCCGGTACAAGGGCGCGTGCATCTTCCTCAACCGCCCCGGATTCGAGGGCGGCCAGGGATGCGCCCTCCACACCATGGCGTTGCGACGCGGCATCGAACCGCTCGAGATGAAGCCCGACGTGTGCTGGCAGCTCCCGATCCGGCGCACCCAGGACTGGGTCGAACGGCCCGACGGCACCGAGGTGCTGCGCACCGTCATCACCGAGTACGACCGGCGCGGCTGGGGCGAGGGCGGTCACGACCTCGACT
>NZ_AJVB01000428.1:0-3323 GCF_000278445.1 Rhodococcus sp. R1101 | reverse complement strand
CTGCGGCCCAAGCGATCCGAATCGCGAAGGAGTTCGCACGCAACGCCGAGGAATCGGGCGGGCGTTCGATGATCATCATGGGTGCGGGCATCTGCCAGTGGTTCCACGGTGACGCGACCTATCGCGCAGTGCTCGCGCTGCTCATGCTCACCGGCTGCATGGGCCGCAACGGAGGAGGGTGGGCGCACTACGTCGGCCAGGAGAAATGCCGTCCGGTCACGGGATGGGCCGCGATGGCGATGGGGACCGACTGGAGCCGCCCGCCCCGGCAGATGGCCGGCACCTCCTACTGGTACGTGCACACCGATCAATGGCGCTACGACGGATATCGCGCCGACGCGCTGTCGAGCCCGCTGGGACGCGGGCGTTTTCGCGACAAGCACACGATGGATGTCATGGCGTCCGCGGTGGCGATGGGCTGGTCGCCCTTCTATCCCCAGTTCGACCGCAACACCCACGACGTCGTCGATGACGCGCGCGCGGCAGGCCGGGAGATCCCGGAGTACGTCGCGCAGCAACTCGCGGAAGGGAACCTGAAACTCGCGGTGACCGACCCGGACGACCCGCGCAACTGGCCCCGGGTGCTCAGCGTGTGGCGGTCGAATCTGCTCGGCTCGTCCAGCAAGGGCAACGAGTACTTCCTGCGGCATCTGCTCGGCACCGATTCGAACGTGCAGGCCGATCCCACGGCACCGGATCTGCGTCCGGGCGAGGTGGTCCGGCCGGAGGACCTGCCCGAAGGAAAACTCGACCTGCTCATGTCGATCGACTTCCGGATGACGTCGACGACCTTGTTCTCCGACGTCGTCCTGCCCGCTGCCACGTGGTACGAGAAGGGTGATCTGTCGAGCACCGACATGCACCCCTACATCCACGCCTTCACCGCAGCGGTCGACCCGCCCTGGGAGACCCGTTCGGACTACGACGCCTTCGGCGCCATCGCGAAGGTGTTCAGCAGCCTGGCGCGCACGCACCTCGGAACCCGCACGGACATCGTGATGGGCACCCTGCAGCACGACACCCCGGGAGCGATGGCATATCCCTCCGGCGCGGAGCGGGACTGGCGGTCGACGGGCGAGGTGCCGGTTCCGGGGAAGACGATGGGGCCGCTGACGGTCGTCGAACGCGACTACGGCGCGATCGCGGAGAAGTGGGCCACCCTCGGGCCGCTCGTCGAGACGCTCGGGCTCAACACCAAGGGCGTGACCACCCGGCCGGATCGGGAGGTCGCCGAACTTGCGAAGAAGTTCGGTGTCATGAATTCCGGTGCCGGACAGGGGCGTCCGGCGATCGATACCGCCGAACGTATGGCCGACACCATTCTCGCTCTGTCCGGCACCTCCAACGGGAGATTGGCGGTCCAGGGGTTCCGCGAATTGGAGAAACGTACCGGGCGCAGGCTCGTGCACCTGGCGGAGGGAAGCGAGGAAAGGCGAATCACCTATGCGGACACCCAGGCCCGTCCCGTGCCCGTCATCACGAGCCCCGAATGGTCGGGGAGTGAGACGGGAGGGCGCAGGTACTCGCCGTTCTCGGTGAACATCGAGGAGCTCGAGCCCTTCCGCACGTTGACGGGCCGGATGCACTTCTACCTCGACCACGACTGGCTGGAGGAACTCGGTGAGCAGCTCCCCGTCTACCGCCCTCCGCTCGACATGTCGCGGCTGTTCGGAGAGCCGAGGGTCGGCACGGGCGACGGCATCGGTCTCACGGTGCGTTACCTGACACCGCACTCGAAATGGTCGATCCACTCGGAGTACCAGGACAACCTGTTCATGCTGTCGCTGTCCCGGGGCGGACCGACCATGTGGATGTCACCGGCCGACGCCGCGAAGATCTCGGTGAGCGACAACGACTGGGTGGAGTCGGTCAACCGCAACGGTGTCATCGTGTGCCGGGCGATCGTCTCGCACCGCATGCCCGAGGGCGTCGTCTTCGTCTATCACGCGCAGGATCGCGTCATCGACGTGCCACGGACGGAGACCACCGGTACGCGCGGCGGTATCCACAACTCGCTGACGCGCATCCTCATCAAGCCCAGCCACCTGGCCGGGGGATACGCGCAGACCGCGTACGCGTTCAACTATCTCGGCCCCACGGGTAACCAGCGCGACGAGGTGACGATCGTGCGGCGCAGATCGCAGGAGGTCGTCTACTGATGCGCACGGAACGAGCGGCCGGACGAGGCGGAGCGCAGGAAGCGAGGCGGTCGTGAAGGTCATGGCACAGCTGGCGATGGTGATGAACCTCGACAAGTGCATCGGATGCCATACCTGTTCGGTGACCTGTAAACAGGCGTGGACCAACAGATCGGGCACCGAGTACGTATGGTTCAACAACGTCGAAACGCGCCCGGGGCAAGGATATCCGCGGACGTACGAAGACCAGGAGCGCTGGCGGGGCGGGTGGATCCGGGACTCCCGGGGCCGCGTGCGCCTCCGCGACGGCGGACGCTTCGCGAAACTCGCCCGTATCTTCTCGAATCCGAAGATGCCCTCGATCCAGGACTACTACGAACCGTGGACCTACGACTACGACAACCTCACCGATGCCCCGCTCGGCGAGCACATCCCGGTGGCGACGCCGCGCAGTCTGATCTCCGGCGAGCCGATGAAGGTGGAGTGGTCGGCGAATTGGGACGACAATCTCGGTGGTTCTCCGGCGATCGTGCCTGACGACCCGATCCTGAAGAAGGTCGGCGAACAGGTGAAACTCGAGTTCGAGCAGACCTTCATGTTCTACCTGCCGCGGATCTGCGAGCACTGCCTGAATCCGTCGTGTGTGGCGTCGTGCCCCTCCGGCGCGATGTACAAGCGGACGGAGGACGGGATCGTGCTCGTCGATCAGGACCGGTGCCGCGGCTGGCGGATGTGTGTGTCCGGATGTCCGTACAAGAAGGTGTATTTCAACCACAAGACCGGCAAGGCCGAGAAGTGCACCTTCTGCTATCCGCGGGTCGAGGTCGGATTGCCGACGGTGTGCTCGGAGACGTGTGTGGGCCGGCTCAGGTACATCGGTCTCGTCCTCTACGACGTCGATCGCGTCCTCGAAGCTGCCTCGGTGGAGAACGACACCGACCTGTACGAGGCGCAGCGTAATGTGCTGCTCGATCCGAAGGATCCCGAGGTGATCGCCGGTGCCCGCGCCGAAGGCATCTCCGACGAGTGGGTCGAGGCCGCCCAGCGTTCACCCGTCTACGACCTCATCCGCACCTACCGGGTGGCGTTGCCCCTGCATCCGGAATATCGGACGATGCCCATGGTCTGGTACGTGCCACCGCTCTCGCCCGTCGTCGACGCCGTCAGCCGCGAGGGACACGACGG
>NZ_AJVB01000427.1:0-3332 GCF_000278445.1 Rhodococcus sp. R1101 | reverse complement strand
ACGCAACGGCGTGCTCTACGCCGGCGAGGTGAACTGGGAGGCCGCGGGCCTCGGCGGCAACTCCCGCAAGATCGAACAGGCCCTCAAGCCCGGCGACCAGGTGGTCGTGCAGGTCAGCAAGGACCCGGTCGGCCACAAGGGTGCGCGTCTGACCACCCAGATCAGCCTGGCCGGACGCTTCCTGGTGTACGTGCCGGGTGGCTCGTCCACGGGCATCAGCCGCAAACTGCCCGACACCGAGCGCAAACGCCTCAAGGACGTCCTCCGCGAGATCGTCCCGGCCGAGGCGGGCGTGATCATCCGCACCGCTGCCGAGGGCGTGAGCGAGGAGGAACTCTCGCGCGACGTCACCCGGCTGCAGACGCAGTGGGAGGCGATCCGTGAGCAGTCCGAGAAGCTGCAGGCCGATGCCTCGGGACAGCCGAAGACCCTCTACGAGGAGCCGGATCTGCTCGTCAAGGTCGTGCGCGACCTGTTCAACGAGGACTTCTCCAAGCTCGTCATCGAGGGCGACTCTGCGTGGAACACCGTCGAGAGCTACATCCGCACGGTCGCGCCCGACCTGCTGCCTCGCGTCGAGCGCTACCGCTCGGAGAACTCGGTGGACGTCTTCGGCGCGCACCGCATCGACGAGCAGCTCGCGAAGGCACTCGACCGCAAGGTGTGGCTGCCCTCCGGCGGCACGCTCGTCATCGACCGCACCGAGGCGATGACCGTCATCGATGTCAACACCGGCAAATTCACCGGTTCCGGTGGCAATCTCGAAGAGACGGTCACCCGTAACAACCTCGAGGCGGCCGAGGAGATCGTCCGGCAGATGCGCCTGCGCGACATCGGCGGCATGATCGTCGTCGACTTCATCGACATGGTGCTCGAGTCCAACCGCGATCTCGTGCTGCGGCGCCTGACCGAGGCACTCGGCCGGGACCGCACCCGCCACCAGGTCTCGGAGGTCACCTCGCTCGGCCTGGTCCAGATGACGCGTAAGCGGCTCGGGACCGGTCTCGTCGAGGCGTTCTCCACCACCTGCGAACACTGCGGTGGCCGTGGCCTCATCGTGCATTCGGAGCCGATCGAGTCGAAGTCCTCGGACGATTCGGGTCGTTCGTCCGGTGGCGGTTCGCGCCGCAAACGCGGACGCGACAAGAGCTCGCAGGAGCCCGCCGCCGAGACGCCCACGCATTCGCCCGACGAGGTGGTCAAGCGTGCACCGCATCCTGTGGCGCTCGCGATGGCCGCGCACAATTCGGCACCGGCCGAAGAAGCGCCGGCGACCGGGACGGCGCCGGAGGCTGCTGCCGTGCCGGGACCGGCCGCCGAGATCGATCCGGTCAAGGTCGCCGAGCCGTTGAATGCCGTCGAGCCGGAGAAGGTCGCCGCACCGACGAAGGGCTCCGTCGCAGGGGAGGACGCCACCACGGTGACGACCGCCTCCGACGAGCCCGCCGAGATCGAAGCAGAGGTCGCAGCGGCCGAGTCCGCGGTCGCGGAGACCGCCGTGTCCGAGGCTGCCGCTACGGCGGCTGCCGGCTCCGAATCTGCACAGAGCACCGACGGAGCGGCTTCCGCCGACGCCGCAGAACCGGCCCCGCGTCGCCGCCGTGCACGCAGGGTTGCCCGGGCAGCCGCCGCGCCTGCCGGGGAGACCGGGCCGGAAGCCACGGTGTTCGTCGTCCCCGTCACGGCCGACGCTTCTACCGGAGCCGAGCCGGAGTCCCCGCCGAGCACACCGGTGGAGACGCCGGTGGAGATCGTGCGGCGGCCGCGTTCGCGGCGCGCCGCAGGGCGTCCCGCGGGTCCTCCCGTCGACGCCGAGGCGTGACCTTCCGCTTCCGGGCCGGTCCACGACCGGCCCGGAAGCGGCACGACCACGCCGCCCGGTTTGACCCTGGGAGTCACCTTCCCGTAATCTTGTTCAGTCGCTACTCGGCGATAGTGCCCAGCCGCGTCCGGATTCAGGATGCCGGCGGGACCCGAGTCAGCAACCACACCAGACCAGTCGCGTCCGCAGCACTGTGGCGCGAGCACGTTCGAAGAAGCAAGGGGTAGCCGTCCGATGGCAACGTACGCGATCGTCAAGACCGGCGGTAAGCAGTACAAGGTCGCTGAAGGCGACCTCGTCAAGGTCGAGAAGATCGAGGGTGAGCCCGGCGCTGCTGTCTCGCTTGCCCCGGTCCTCGTCGTCGACGGATCCGAACTGACCACCGACGCCGACAAGTTGGCCAAGGTCTCGGTCACCGGCGAGATCGTCGAGCACACCAAGGGCCCGAAGATCCGCATCCACAAGTTCAAGAACAAGACCGGGTACCACAAGCGCCAGGGCCACCGTCAGAAGCTGACGGTCGTCAAGGTCACCGGCATCAAGTAAACCGAGCTTCGAGCTTCAACCCCAGGAGGGTTCGTCATGGCACACAAGAAGGGTGCATCCAGCTCCCGTAACGGTCGCGATTCGAACGCACAGCGACTCGGCGTCAAGCGCTTCGGTGGCCAGGCCGTCAACGCCGGCGAGATCATCGTGCGCCAGCGCGGCACCCACTTCCACCCCGGCGTGAACGTGGGACGCGGCGGCGACGACACGCTGTTCGCTCTCGCGGCCGGTGCCGTCGAGTTCGGTACCAAGCGCGGTCGCAAGACCGTCAACATCGTTCCGGCTACGGCAGACGCCTGATCTGCCGTCCGGTACGGACACCGCGGGGACATCTCCCGCGACATACTCCCAATAGGGGCGGGCCAGGGTCGCACACCCTGACCCGCCCTTGTTGCGTTGATCACCACGTTTGTTCTTAGGACGAGAGAAGGTCCACCCATGTCCCGCTTCATCGACCGGGTGGTGCTGCACGTCAGCGCCGGCAAGGGCGGCAACGGCTGCGCCTCCGTCCACCGCGAGAAGTTCAAGCCGCTCGGCGGGCCCGACGGGGGTAACGGAGGCAACGGCGGCGACGTCGTCCTCGAAGTCGACCGCAATGTCCACACCCTGCTCGACTTCCACTTCCACCAGCACGCGAAGGCGACCAACGGGGCCCAGGGCGCCGGCGGGCACCGCAACGGCGCCAACGGCGGCGACCTCGTCCTGAAGGTTCCCGACGGCACCGTCGTGCTCGACGCCGAAGGCCGGATCCTCGCCGACCTCGTGGGAACCGGTACGCGTTTCGTGGCCGCGCACGGTGGTCGCGGGGGTCTCGGCAATGCTGCGCTCGCGTCGAAGGCGCGCAAGGCACCCGGGTTCGCGTTGCTCGGTGAAGAAGGCGAGGAATTGGATCTCGTCCTCGAGCTGAAGTCCGTCGCCGACGTCGGTCTCGTGGGCTTCCCGTCGGCCGGCAAGTCGTCTCTCG
>NZ_AJVB01000426.1:0-3349 GCF_000278445.1 Rhodococcus sp. R1101 | reverse complement strand
GGACGACGTTGGTGTTCCCCTTGGCGCGAATTTCGTTCCCGGTGCCGTCGAAGCACAGGACGATGTTCTTCGATCCTTTCTTCGTCGTTGTTTCGGTCTGCTGTGTGTCTGTTCCGGGCTGCGGCATAGTAGGACTCCCTGAATGCGTCCGGCTGGTAGACCCGACGCTAGGAGCCCTGACAGGACGTCTCACGGGTAGTGCACTACTCGAATCCGGCCGACGCGTCGGACGGCGTTCCTGCATCGGACGCGTCCGTGCCGGTCAGCGGTATTCGTCGACCAGGTCGAGATAGTCGTCCCATGACGGCGGGCGGGTGCCGGCCAGTGCGGCGGCGAGACGGTCGAGGTAGTACTGCCAGCCCGGCCCGATCTCTCCGGCTTCCGAGCGCGGAACGTGACGGTGCGTGAACTCGAGGGTGGTGACCTCTCCGACCTGACGTAGCGCAACCTCGAGCTGCCACCCGTCCACATCGACGGCGAATCCGTCCGGGGGAGAACACCGAAGGATGTCCACGTATGTGGTGGCCGAGTCGTGGTCGTCGGTCATCGTCAACCGCACACGGCCTGTGGCCGGGTCGCCGATGTATGTGCCGTACCAGCGACCCAGCTTCTCGGAGTCGGTGAGTGCCGCCCAGACCTCGCCGATCGGGAGCGGGAAGTTGCGGTGGTAGATCAGCCGCACCAGCGACGAGTCGCTCGGGCAATCACGTTCCGGGCTCACTTCGCCTGCGATCGTCCTCGGCGTGCTCATCACGGCTCCTCTCATGGGCGCTCGCCTCACCGAAATTGTCCTGTATCCGGCTGTCGGCGCGAGCCGTTTCATCGCGATGGTTCCTCCGCTGTGGCCAAGGAGGTGCGCAGCCGTTGGTTCGGCAGCAGGGCGACTGCGACGAGCAGTGCCTTCCACCTGCCGTAGCGAGTGACGAGACGACCCGAGGTGTAGGAGGCGGACGCGAGTCCGAACACCAAGGGGGTCAGCAGGATCCCTGTGGCAGTGGCCGTGTGGTGGCGCACCGCCCGAAAGTACCCGCTGAGGAAGGACAGCGTTGCGTAGAACGCGAACCCGGACGACACGGACGTGATCAGAGCGCACGCGACGGTGCGCTGCCCGAGCAGATCCACCGGCGCCACAGGGACGGGAGTGCGGCGTTCGACGGCGAGCGCAGCGACGAGCAGGACACCGCCGACGACGAGGTATCCGCCTGGGTCGCAGTGCGACCAGCGCCACGCCGGCCGGTACCGCGGGCACGAGGAAACAGGCCCGCCAACCGAGAGGAGTGTCGACGAGTGCGCCGCCGAGGAGCGGACCGCCCGCCATCGACACCGCCATGACCACCGCGCCGTACCCGGCATAACGGCCCTGTTCCCGCGGCGGGATGAGAGCGCCGAACACCGCCACGGTCACAGCCACGGCGCCGCCGAGACCGACCCCGTGCACCACGCGACCGGCGAGGAGAACGGACAGAGCCGGAGCCGCAAGCCGAGATCACCGACCCCGCCGTCAATGTCAACAGCGCCGCCTGGACGAGAAGACGCGTGTCGTAGCGGTCGGATATCGATCCCCAGACCGGGGTGGTGGTCGCGTTGGCCAGGAGAGCGACCGTGATGATCCAGGTCAGGCCGACGGAGCCGCCACCGAGTTCTGCTGTGACGGCAGGTAGTGCGGGGATCGCGACGGTGCCCGAGAGCAATGCGGCGAACGGCGCTGCGAGCAGGGGGAGCAGCACCGCGAGAATGTCGTGATGGGTGGATGGTGGGTCGACGGATGTCGGTGACGAGAGCTGCGGAACCGCAGCTCGGTGCGAGGACATGACGAGGTCCTTGGACGAAGTCGGCGCTCGACGGAGTCGAGGACAGGGCCGGAACCGAATGCAACACGAAGCGAGCGCGCACGGGGATCGGACCGCCGGAAGGCGGGATCACCGATGCGATACTCGTCGCTCCGTCTTCTGCATTCGCATGACTTCTCCTCCGACGGGTGGACGCTTCCGTGACCACCGAATCGGTATTCCCAGTGGGCGCCATCGGCAGGCATCAGCACGAGTAGTGCGCTACTCGATCCCGTCGGGGCGGACCGGACCCGATCGAGAAGAGCATCTGCGAGACCGAGTCTCGCAACGTCGTTCGAATGATGATCACCACCGGATGGGTAGGTGGCAAACCGCAGCAAGGCGCACCGACGTCGGTCTGTTCTCGACATCCTGTGGCGCGTGTGTGAGTGAAGGAGGACCAGACGGGATGAGACCTGCTCTCTGCACGCAGGCCCTCCACCTGTCGACCGCAATCAGGTAGGGAACTACCCGTGCCTCGGGGTTCGAAGTACGGCACCCTCGGTATCGACGCAAGACGTTGACCGGAGGCACCGATGTCTACCGCGACCACACAATCCGACGGACAACCACCCCCCGTGCTCCTCGCCTCGGGCGGGAAGACTGTCGAGTTTCCCGAAGTGGGCGGTCCCGTGAGTGCCGGATGGCAGGAGGGCACGCTGACGCGTGCTGCGGAACTCGAAGCGATCTGTGAATGCGTGGAACAGCAGCAAACCCATACGGAGGGACGGGTCCTGTGCGGAGCCGTTCGTCGGCATCTCGAAGCAGCTCGCGGCGCTGCAGAATGGGGAAGGTCGCGGTTGCGCCGACCACTCCTCGTTCTGCACAGCGGTCCATTGATGGAACGCGCGATGAGCAACCTCGACGCCGGCGAAGCCCATCTGTTGAACCTGGAGCCGGCTGCGGATCTCCTCGGTCGGATGCCCTGTTTGCTCAGGCACGTGCAGTGCCACCTGCGTCCGAACGATCCCCGTAGGCAGGAATTCGAGCGCTTCGCGCGGAGGCTCGGGATCGGAGAGTTCGATCAGTCGCTGCCGACTCCCACCGAACCCAATCGGGCAGATCAGGAACGGATGGTAGAGGAGGAGCGACGGAAGATCGTCGCCGTCGTGCGGGCAGCGAGTTCGGCCGGTCTCCGGGAGCAAGTGCGGCTCCGCAGTTTTCGAAACATTGTGGTGACCACGACCGTGCTCTTGACGCTCCTCGCCGTGGGAATCGCGATCACCGGCCTGGTCTACCCACAGTTGGTTCCGATGTGCTTCGCGCCGGAGGAATCGGGCAGGGCAATGGTGGTGTGCCCGAACGGCCAGTCCGGACCCTTCCTCCCGAGCGGGGGCATGGCATCGGGTGGGCAGGGGGTCGACGACATGGTCAGAGCTACTGTTCGACCGGCGGATCTCCTCGTCATCGAACTGGTCGGGACGACGGCTGCTGCCATAGCCGCCGCAGCCGCGATACGCGGTCTCAAGGGCTCGTCCGAACGGTACGGCCTACCGGTTGCACTTGTTGCACTCAAGCTT
>NZ_AJVB01000425.1:0-3383 GCF_000278445.1 Rhodococcus sp. R1101 | reverse complement strand
GCTACCGGTCGTGGGGTTCAGCCACATGGTCGCCGAGCTGCTCGGCTACACCATGCCGGACTTTCCCGGGGCCATGTGGATTCCGCCGGTACTGGGCACGGTGATCTTCGTCTACGGCGGCACCCCGTTCCTCACCGGCGGCTGGGCCGAACTGCGCTCGCGCCGACCGGGGATGATGCTGCTGATCGCGATGGCCATCAGCGTCGCCTTCCTCGCCTCGTGGATCACCACCCTCGGCCTCGGCGGTTTCGACCTGGACTTCTGGTGGGAGCTGGCGCTGCTGATCGTGATCATGCTGCTCGGGCACTGGCTCGAGATGCGCGCTCTCGGGTCGGCGTCGGGTGCACTCGACGCGCTGGCGGCGATGCTGCCCGACACCGCCGAGAAGATCACCGACGACGGCACCGAGGAAGTGTCACTGGCGGACTTGGCCCTCGACGACGTAGTGCTCGTGCGAGCCGGGGCCCGGGTGCCCGCCGACGGCACCGTCATCGACGGACGTGCCGAGGTCGACGAATCGATGATCACCGGCGAATCGAAGACCGTCACCCGCGGAAACGGTGACACCGTCGTCGCCGGCACCGTCGCCACCGACAGCGCCCTGCGCGTGCGGATCACCGCCCTCGGTGAGGACACCGCCCTGGCCGGCATCCGACGCATGGTCGCCGATGCCCAGGCGTCGTCGTCGCGGGCGCAGGCGCTGGCGGACAAGGCCGCAGCGTTTCTGTTCTACTTCGCCGCGATCACCGGCCTGCTCACCTTCGCGGTGTGGGCGCTGCTCGGCAACATCGACGAAGCGGTGGTACGGACGGTCACCGTGCTGGTCATCGCCTGCCCCCACGCCCTGGGACTGGCGATCCCGCTGGTGATCGCGATCTCCACCGAACGCGCCGCCAAAGCCGGCGTGCTGGTCAAGGACCGCCTCGCCCTCGAACGCATGCGCACCGTCGAGGTGGTCCTGTTCGACAAGACCGGCACCCTCACCCAGGGACGGCACCAGGTCACCGATGTCACGACCACCCACGGAATCGGCGAGTCGTATCTGCTGGCCCGCGCCGCGGCGGTCGAAGCCGACAGCGAACATCCCGTCGCACGCGCAATTGTGGACGCAGCGGACACCCGCGTCCCGACAAACGAGCGGCTCACCGCCACCGACTTCCGGTCCCTGCCCGGCCGCGGTGTGCGGGCGCTCGTCGACGGCACTGCGGTGACCGTCGGCGGCCCCGCCATGCTCACCGACCTGACGCTGTCGGTACCCGCCGACGTCACCGCAGTCACCGAGGAATGGGTACGGCGCGGAGCCTCGGTGCTGCACATCGCCGAAGGTGATCGAGTGCTCGGTGCAGTCGCACTCGAGGACGCCGTCCGCGAGGAGTCCCGCCAGGCGATCGACGCCCTGCACGCCCGCGGAGTCAAGGTCGCGATGATCACCGGCGATGCCCGGCAGGTCGCCGACACCGTGGCGGCCGATCTCGGCATCGACGAGGTGTTCGCCGAGGTGCTGCCCGAACACAAGGACGCCGAAGTCGCCGAACTCCAACAGCGTGGACACAAGGTCGCCATGGTCGGTGACGGCGTCAACGACGCCCCTGCCCTGGCCCGGGCCGACGTGGGGGTGGCGATCGGCGCCGGCACCGATGTCGCGATCGAATCCGCCGGGGTGGTACTGGCGGCCAACGACCCGCGGGCGGTGCTGTCGATCATCGAGCTCTCCCACGCCAGCTACCGGAAGATGTGGCAGAACCTGGTGTGGGCGACCGGCTACAACATCATCGCAGTGCCCCTGGCCGCCGGCGTGCTCGCCTTCGCCGGTGTCGCGATCTCCCCGGCGGTGGCTGCGGTGCTCATGTCGGTCTCGACCATCGTCGTCGCCCTCAACGCCCAGCTACTGCGCCGCCTGGACCTCGACCCCGCCCACCTGACCCGCACCTGACCGGCGCGGCACCCACCCCCTTCGAGAAAGTCTCTCTGTCTCCATGTGGACATCGTTCGCGCGCCCCTACCGGGGTGCGCTCACCGCCGTCGCCGCTCTGACCGTGCTCGTCGGATGCTCGACTCAGCAGCCCGCCTCGGCACCGACGTCCCTCGGGTCGGCCCCGGCGCCCGAGGTGCCCACGGTGGCGTTGACCCCCGCCCTCGACCACCTGCACGGTCTGCACCTTGGGGCTGACGGCACGATCCTGGCCGGCACGCACACCGGTCTGGTCACCCTCGGCGTCGACGGGCGGACCACCCGGATCGGTACCTCCGACGACGACTTCATGGGACTGACCGGGGTGCCGGGCACCGATCGACTCTTCGCCTCCGGACATCCCGGACCATCGAGTTCCGCTCCGAACCCGCTCGGGCTGATCGACAGCACCGACGGAGGTCACATCTGGACACCGAAATCCCTTGTCGGAGAAGTGGACTTTCACGCTCTGGCCACCGACGGAGAGGTGCTCGTCGGTTTCGACGGCACCACCGGACTGCTGGTGTCCACCGACGCCGGCGTCACATGGAGTCCCGGAGCCCCCCTGGTCGCCGCAGCCCTGGCCGTCAACGACGATGGCGTCTGGGCGGTCACCGTCGACGGGTTGCAGCACAGTTCGGATTCCGCCCGCACTTTCACCGCCGTTCCCGATGCGCCGAGACTGATGCTGCTCTCTGCCGCCGGCGACGGATCCCTATGGGGTGTCGACACCGAAGGTGTCGCCTGGCGCAGCGACACCGGCCGAACATGGGAACAGAAAGCAGTGGTCGGTCCGGTCGAAGCGCTGCTGGCCGTCGATGTCGACACCGCCTACGCCGCCACCGCGCAACAGCTCTTCACCCTCGAATGACTTCCGGGTCGGGTCCGGACGACGGTTCACCGCGGACGGCGCACCGGGCATGCCGGGGGATGCTGTCATCGGCAGCCCTCGGTCTCGGCGGGCGCTCCGTGCCCGTGGGCATTTCCTGCAACGAGCAGGCCGCGCTCGAGTGCCTGTATCCGGCCACTCGTGCTCTGGGCCCGACCGGCAAGGGACGCGAACAGAAACTGATCCCATGTGTCAGAACCGGATCCGCCGACTACCGGACAGTCCCGGCTGGCTTTGCAAGGTTTCGTTCGGTGAGACCGCACGGACAGTCTGTTGCGGGGCAGCTCGTGAGCGAGAAAGGTGAGGTCAGTTTCCGGTTGCGGAGCCGATCTCATCCCTCTGGCGACCGGGCTCGGCTTGTTCGATGCCGTCGCTGCCCCCTGTGGACGCCCGGATCGATGTGTAGTTGTGGAGATCGAATGCGCGGGTGTGCAACCGGTAACGCCAGGTGGCTCCCGGCCACAGGGAGCGGTTGATTCCTTCGCGGTCGAGATACCAGCTGCGGCAGCCGCCTCGGGTCCAGGTCGTTGCAGCCGAGTCGTG
>NZ_AJVB01000424.1:0-3388 GCF_000278445.1 Rhodococcus sp. R1101 | reverse complement strand
ATCGCCGAGGTCGAGGCCGCCGGCGGTATGGCACAGGCGATTTCGGAGGGTATCCCGAAGCTGCGCATCGAGGAGGCGGCTGCCCGCACCCAGGCGCGCATCGACTCGGGCCGCCAGCCGGTGATCGGTGTCAACAAGTACCAGGTGACCGAAGATCACGAGATCGAGGTCCTCAAGGTCGAGAACTCGCGTGTGCGGGCGGAGCAGCTCGCCAAGCTCGAGCAGCTGCGAGCCGATCGTGACGAGGACGCCACCCGCGCCGCACTCGAGGCGCTCACCCGCGCCGCCGGTGCGCAGAGCCAGGGTCTCGAGAACAACCTGCTCGCGCTGGCCATCGACGCGGCGCGCGCGAAGGCCACGGTCGGCGAGATCTCCGACGCCCTGGAGAAGGTCTTCGGCCGCCACCAGGCCGAGATCCGTACGATCAGCGGCGTGTACCGCGACGAGGCCGGCAAGGCCACCAACATCACCGCCGCGACCGAGCTGGTCGAGAAGTTCGCCGAGGAGGAGGGCCGCCGCCCGCGCATCCTCGTCGCGAAGATGGGCCAGGACGGTCACGACCGCGGCCAGAAGGTGATCGCCACGGCCTTCGCCGACCTCGGATTCGACGTCGACGTGGGACCGCTGTTCCAGACCCCCGAAGAGGTCGCCCAGCAGGCGGCCGACAACGACGTGCACGTCATCGGCGTGTCGTCGTTGGCCGCGGGTCACCTCACGCTGGTCCCTGCTCTCAAGCAGGCACTGGCCGAGGTGGGCCGCGAGGACATCATGGTCGTCGTCGGTGGTGTCATCCCGCCGGGTGACTTCGACGAACTCTACGCGGCGGGTGCGGCGGCGATCTTCCCGCCCGGCACGGTGATCGCCGATGCGGCGAGCGGTCTGCTGACCAAGCTCGCCGCGCAGCTCGGCCACCACCTCGGAGGCTGACGTCGGCATGAGCGACACCTCGGTCGGCGCCGCGCAGACCCGCCGACGTCAGGTCGACGTCGACGCCCTGGCCGGGGCCGTGCTCGCCAACGAGCGGGCCGGCCTCGCCCGGGCGATCACGTTGATCGAGTCGAACCGCGACGACCATCGGGAGCAGGCGCAGCAGCTGCTGTTGCGCCTGCTCCCGCAGGCGGGCAACGCGATTCGTGTCGGGATCACGGGTGTGCCCGGGGTCGGCAAGTCGACCTTCATCGACGCGCTGGGCATGTATCTGCTCGAGCAGGGACATCGAGTCGCGGTGCTGGCCGTCGACCCGTCGTCGACTCGCACGGGCGGATCGATTCTCGGCGACAAGACGCGAATGGCGCGTCTCGCGGTGCAGCGGGACGCCTACATCCGGCCGTCGCCGTCGGCCGGCACCCTCGGTGGGGTCGCGAAGGCCACCCGCGAGACGATGGTGCTGCTCGAGGCCGCCGGATTCGACGTGATCCTCGTCGAGACCGTCGGTGTCGGGCAATCCGAGGTCACCGTGGCGAACATGGTCGACACGTTCTGCTTCCTGACCTTGGCCCGTACCGGCGACCAACTGCAGGGCATCAAGAAGGGCGTGCTCGAACTCGCCGATCTCGTCGCCGTCAACAAGGCCGACGGAGAGTTCGAACGCGACGCGCGGGTCGCCGCCCGCGAACTCGCCGGTGCGATGCGGATGGTGCATCCGCACGACGCGATCTGGAAGCCGCCGGTGATCACCATGAGCGGCATGACCGGCAACGGTCTGGACACTTTCTGGAACACGGTGCTCGACCACAAGAAGGTCCTCACCGAGGCGGGCATGTTCGACGAGAACCGTCGTCGGCAGCAGGTGGACTGGACGTGGACGATGGTGCACGACCAGCTGTTGCGTCGCCTCGAGACGTCGCCGCGCGTGCGGGCGATCCGCAAGGATGTCGAGTCCGGGGTGCGCGACGGATCGCTCACCGCCGCGCTCGCCGCCCGGCGGTTGCTCGATGCGTTCGACGGGGTGGACGACCCCGGAACTTCGGGCGAGGGCTCCTGACCGCATGAGCCGCCGCGTGATCGCGTCGCCGTCCTCGGTGCGTTCGCGATCGTCGCGGCGGCTCATCTCGTCTCCCGGCTCACGTACATCGCGGTCCAGGTCCCGATCGTGCGCGGTGTGCTCACCGCGCACGATCGGCGCGGACGGGCTACAGGTCGAGTAGTTCCTTGGCGACGGTCACGGATGTCGGGGCGTCGAGCGATGGATGGTCGCCCCACTGACCGCCCGTGATCGACACCTCCACCTCGGGGAGCTGGATCTGCGTGACCGAGACGGCGGCGACGGAGACGGCCTGTCCCATGGTGTAGGCGATGCCCCCGGCGGCCTCGATGTCGGCGTCGGGAATCGGTTCGAGACCGCCGGTTTCGAGGTCGCTCGCCGACGGGACGGTGCCCGAGCCCGGAGCCAGGACGATCTCCACCGACCGGATCTCGTCGAGGCTCGTCGCGCTGTCCGGGGTCTCCCACGAGCAGTAGACGCTGTACTCGTCCACACCGCTCGACGAACGCAGGGTCAGACCTTCGATGTACGTGGCGACGGCGGGCGCGACATCGTCGCACGAACCGAAGCGGGCGAGGATGTCGCTGCCGAGTCCGGTCGGTTCGCCGACGGTGTCGGCGTCGAAGGGCTCGGTGTCGGTGGTTGCAGTATCCGAGGCCGTGGTGTCCGGTGCGGTGGCGGACGAGGCGTCGTCGCCGGAGGAGCAGGCGCCGAGGACCAGGGCGCCGGCGAGGGCCGCGGATGCGACCGCGTAACGGGTGGGATTCACACGGCGCATCGTAGCGTCCGTACGAGCTGTATGTGATCTTGGTTCCACAGGGGAGATCGACGGCCGCGACACCGGGTGCTACAGCCCGAGAAGCTGTTTGGCGACCGCCACGCCGCCCGCCGGATCGAGGACCGACGCGGTGTCGCGGCCGCCGACGGTGATCGACACCGACGCCTGCGGAAGTTCGACGCCGGTCGCGGTGAAGGCGGTGCCGGCCAGGTTGATCGGCATGCTGTGCGCGAATCCGCCGGCGGCCTCGATGGCAGTGTCGGGAAGCGCCACGAGGCCGGTCTTCGCGGCGGTGGCAGGGGTGACGGTCTCGGGTTCGACGACGACCGCGACGGAACGGAGCCCGGAGGGCGGTTCACCGGCTGTGGCCTCCCATACACAGTTCACCCGTCGGGTGCTCACGATGCCGCCGGGGGCGGGGGTCAGCCCGTCGATGTAGCGCTCGAGGGGTGCGCCGATGGCCTCGCAACTCGGGTAGTTCTGTGTGATCTTCACCAGATACGGCGATTCGGCCGCGGCGGACGTCGGAGAACCGATATCGGCTGCATTGCGGATGTCGACCGTGGAATCCTCGGAGGAGCAGGCCGTCAGAGCCACACCGGCAGTGAAGAAGACGAAGGCACTCT
>NZ_AJVB01000423.1:0-3408 GCF_000278445.1 Rhodococcus sp. R1101 | reverse complement strand
GCGAGCCGAAGCGCTCGGACATCTCGCGCAGCACCTCGGGCCGGGCGATGGCCGCGGTGTTGACCGAGACCTTGTCGGCGCCGGCACGCAGTAGACGGTCGACGTCCTCGACGGTGCGGACGCCACCTCCCACGGTGAGCGGGATGAACACCTGCTCGGCGGTGCGCGTGACGACGTCGAGCATGGTGCCCCGGTCGCCGCTCGACGCGGTGACGTCGAGGAAGGTCAGTTCGTCGGCACCCTGCTCGTTGTAGAGCGCGGCGAGTTCGACCGGGTCACCCGCATCGCGCAGGTTCTCGAAGTTGACACCCTTGACCACCCGCCCCGCGTCCACGTCGAGGCACGGGATGACCCGCACGGCCAGTGTCATGTTCGATCTCCTTCGGAACCCGACTGCTCGGCCACGGACCGTTCCGTCGCCGACTGCACAATCTCCAGTATCTCGCCGTGCACTCCGGGCGCTGCGGCGACCACCGATCCGGAGCCGATCCGCCATGGTTCGCCCGCGAAGTCGGTGGCGACGCCACCGGCCGCCCGCACCAGCGCGACACCGGCCGCGTTGTCCCACGGGTGGTGGCCGAACACGACCGAACCGCCGATCGCACCTCCCGCGGTGAATGCCAGGTCCGCACCCGTGGAGCCGTGCATCCGCAACCGCGCGACCCGCCGGCTCAGCTCGGTGATCACGGCGAGGCGGCGGGTGCCGGGAACGCGCCCGCGACTGTCGATGTCGAAACTGCCGACGGCGATCATCACGTCCTCGAGCCGTGCCGGTTGCAGCGGTTCGGTGGGCGTTCCGTTCACGAGCAGCGGCCCCTCGGCGATTCCCGCGAAACGCTGCTTCGTGAGGGGCAGCCACGTGAGTCCGAGGATCGGCTCCCCGTTCTCGACGAGCGCGAGGAGGATCCCGGCCATCGGCAACCCGGCGGAGTAGTTGATCGTGCCGTCGATCGGATCGAGCAACCAGACGGTGCCCTCCCCCGCGGACGGGCCGCCGAATTCCTCACCGTGCACGGCGATACCGGTGCGCTCGGCGAGGGCACCGGAGATCCGCCGTTCGAGTTCGAGATCGAGGTCGGTCGCGAAATCGTTCGGGCCCTTGTCGACGGAGCGCGGCGCACCGTGCCCGGCAACGAACCGTTCCGAGACCTCGTCGAGCACACCGCTCGCGATCGCGAGCAGCCGGTTCAGGTCGGCGGGATCGGCCATCGGTCAGCGCGAGACGGCGTCGAGCGCTTCGGTCAGGGTGAATCGGCCCGCGTAGAGCGCCTTTCCGATGATGGCGCCTTCGACGCCCTCGTCGGTGAGCGTCGCGATGGCACGCAGGTCGTCGACGGTCGAGACGCCGCCGGACGCGACGACCGGCGCGTCGGTGGCCGCGCACACCTCGCGGAGCAGATCGAGATTCGGGCCGCTGAGCGTGCCGTCCTTGGTCACGTCGGTGACGACGTACCGCGAACAACCGTCGCGTTCGAGACGCTCGAGTACCTCCCACAGGTCGCCGCCGTCGGAGACCCAGCCGCGGCCGCGCAGCCGCCACCGGCCGTCCAGGAACTTGACGTCGAGGCCCACGGCGATCCGGTCGCCGAACTCACCGATGACGCGGGAGCACCACTCGGGGTTCTCGATCGCGGCGGTGCCGAGGTTCACGCGGGCGCACCCCGTCGCGAGGGCCGCGGCGAGGGTCTCGTCGTCGCGGATGCCACCCGACAGCTCGACCTTCACGTCGAGTTCGCCGACGACGTCGGCGAGGAGTGCACGGTTGTCGCCGCGGCCGAACGCCGCGTCGAGATCGACCATGTGCACCCATTCGGCTCCGGCGTTCTGCCATTCGAGGGCGGCATCGCGGGGCGAACCGTATCCGGTCTCGCTGCCCGCCTCTCCCTGAACGAGGCGAACTGCTTCACCGTTGACGACGTCGACTGCGGGCAAAAGGACCAGGCTCACTGCGTACACATTAGTGCCAGGACCGGTGACGACGCCAAATGCGGGGGTGGCCGCGCCGGGGCTCGCGTACTTCGCGCGCTCGACCGGGGTTCGCTGCCCCCACATGCGGGGCGAACCCCGGTTCGGCGCGTCAGGTTCCGGGACGGTCGTCCTCGCCGGTGCCGAAGGCGCGGCGGGCCGACCGCGTCGACACGACACCCATCGCCGCGACGGCCGCGACGATACCGAGGAGTGCGACGACCAGCCCGACGACCGGCGTGGGCCGGACCGCCACGACGACGATCGCGGTGACGAGCAGCACGACGGTCGCCGTGCCGACGGACATCAGGGCGTGACGGCCGAAGGAGAAGTCTCCGCTCGACCGGCCGCGCCGCGGGTCGGTCACAACGAGTCGACCCAGTTCTGCAGCAGCTGCGCGCCGGCGTCGCCGGACTTCTCCGGGTGGAACTGGGTGGCCGACAGCGGACCGTTCTCCACGGCGGCGACGAACCGGCTGCCGTGTTCGGCCCCAGGTCACCTTCGGCGGGGCGAGGCGCTCGGGAGCATCCAGTTCCCACGTGCGGGCGGCGTAGGTGTGGACGAAATAGAACCGGGTGTCGGCGTCCATGCCGGCGAAGAGCACCGAATCGGCGGGGGCCTCGACGGTGTTCCAGCCCATGTGCGGCAGCACCGGCGCGTCCAGACGCTCGACCGTGCCCGGCCACTCCCCGCAGCCCTCGGTCTCGATGCCGTGCTCGACGCCGCGTTCGAACAGGATCTGCATGCCGACGCAGATGCCGAGCACCGGGCGTCCACCGGCGAGGCGGGTACCGATGATCTTGTCTCCGCCGACGCTGCGCAGGCCCTTCATGCACGCGTCGAAGGCACCGACGCCGGGGACGACGAGCCCGTCGGCGGCGAGCGCGATCTTCGGGTCGGCGGTGACCTCCACGTGCACGCCGGTACGGGCGACTGCCCGCGTGGCGGAGTGGAGGTTACCCGAGCCGTAGTCGAGGACGGCGACCGTGGTTGCGCTCATGATGTCGATTCTATGTGGTGGGACGGGGACGTTCCGACGGCCCGGCCAGCCGGGCGAGCAGGGGCAGCGTCGGGACCAGCACTGCGGCCACGGTGAAGGCGACGGGATATCCTGCCGCCGCTGCCAGCGCGCCGAGCGCGAACGACCCCGCACCCGTGCCGGCGTCGAAACCGATGTTCCAGGCGGCGCTCGCGGAGCCGGTGTTGCCTGCGCCGGCACGGCGGAACGCGACCAGCAGTGCTTCGTTCTGGACGACACCGAATCCGAGACCGAAGGCGATCGCGGCGACGATCAGCAGGACCGCTCCCCCTCGGTCGTCGGCGACGAGGGCGAAGGGAATCATCGCCAGGCCCGCCAGGCCGAGACCGACGGGCAACAGCTTGCCGGCGCCGATCCGATCCGCGACGGAACCTGCCGCATACCGCCCGATCAGCGAGGACGCG
>NZ_AJVB01000422.1:0-3432 GCF_000278445.1 Rhodococcus sp. R1101 | reverse complement strand
CCGTCACGGCCAGGATCTCGGGGCGCAACCGCGCACCGGCGCAGGCCGGACACGGGATCTCCCGCATATAGCCTTCGTAGCGTTCCTTGGCCTGGTCGGATTCGGATTGTTCGAGGCGGCGGTGCAGGAACGGCATGACGCCTTCGAATTCGGCGTAGTACGAGCGGACGCGGCCGTAGCGGTTCTTGTATCGCACGTGCACCTGCTCGGTGCTGCCTTCCAGCACGGCCTTGCGCACCTTGGCGGGCAGCTTCCGCCACGGGGTGTCGATGTCGAATCCGAGCGCATCGGCCAGACCGGACAGCAACCGGCCGAAGTACTCGGCGCTCTGACCCATCGACCACGGGGCGATCGCGCCGTCGGCCAGGCTCAGATCCGGGTCGGGAACGACGAGATCGGGGTCGACCTCCTTGCGCACGCCCAGGCCGGCGCACTCGGGGCACGCACCGTACGGCGAGTTGAACGAGAACGACCGTGGTTCGAGTTCGTCGATGGACAGCGGGTGCGAGTTGGGGCACGCGAGCGTCTCGGAGAACCGGCGTTCGCGGTCGGGGGCGTCCTCCTCGCGATCGACGAAGTCGAGCACGACGACCCCTTCGGCGAGCCCGAGCGCGGTCTCGATGGAGTCGGTGAGGCGCTGCTGCGCGCTGGGCTTGACGGCGAGGCGGTCGACGACGACCTCGATGTCGTGCTTCTCCTGCTTCTTGAGCTTCGGCGGATCGGACAGGGTGTGGACCACCCCGTCGACACGCACACGGGAGTAACCCTGGATGGTGAGCTGCTCGAACAGGTCGACGAACTCGCCCTTGCGGGTACGCACGACGGGCGCGAGGACCTGGAAGCGGGCACCGGGCTCCATCTCGAGCACCTGGTCGACGATCTGCTGCGGCGTCTGCCGGGAGATCTGCTCACCGCACACCGGACAGTGCGGGGTTCCGGCGCGGGCGTAGAGCAGACGCAGGTAGTCGTAGACCTCGGTGATGGTGCCGACGGTGGACCGCGGGTTGCGGTTGGTGGACTTCTGGTCGATCGACACCGCGGGCGAAAGACCCTCGATGAAATCGACGTCCGGCTTGTCCATCTGCCCGAGGAACTGACGGGCATAGGCCGACAGAGACTCGACATAGCGCCGTTGTCCCTCGGCGAAGATGGTGTCGAACGCGAGGCTCGACTTGCCCGAACCCGACAGTCCGGTGAACACGATCAGACTGTCGCGCGGCAGATCCAGGTCGACACCACGCAGGTTGTGTTCCCTGGCTCCTCGCACGATCAGGCGGTCTGCCACGCCACATCCTTCCTGTAGACAAGGCCGCAGTTCGGCCCTCAGCCATGGTAGGCGCGGGTACCGACACGTTTCCGTGCCGAAGAACCACGCCCCGTCGACGAACCACGCGTCCGGTGCTCATGCGCGCGCACGCGAAGGTAGGTTGACTGCATGACGCAGCAGCCCGTGATCATCGAGGACACCTACACCGGCGACGTCACTCCCGGCGGACCCGCGCAACGCCGAAGGATTCCCGGAGCGAGCATCGTCAAACTCGCCGTCGGCGAGATGAACAACAACACCTATCTCGTCACCGACGACACGACCGGCAAGTCCGTGTTCATCGATGCCGCAAACGAACCCGAACGACTCGTGCAGTTCCTCCGCGACAACGCACCGGAACTCGAGCTGATCGTCACCACCCACCAGCACTGGGATCACTGGCAGGGCCTCGAGCGGGTGGCCGCGGCGACCGGTGTGCCGACGGCGGCGCACGAGCTCGATGCCGCTCCCCTGCCGGTGACGCCCGAGCGGATCCTGACCGAGGGCGACACCGTGCAGATCGGTGAGCTGAATCTCGAGGTGATCCACCTCTCAGGACACACCCCGGGGTCGGTCGCACTGGTCCTCACGGAACAGGGCACGGGCCGCGCGCACATCTTCACCGGCGACTCCCTGTTCCCCGGCGGGGTCGGCAAGACCCCGGACGACGATGCATTCCGCTCTCTGCTCGGCGACGTCGAGGCGAAGATCTTCGACCGGTTCGACGACGAGACGATCTTCTATCCCGGGCACGGCAAGGACTCGACCCTCGGAGCCGAGCGTCCGCATCTCGGAGAGTGGCGTGAGCGCGGCTGGTGATCTGTTCTGCATACAGGAACTCTCCGATGACGGACACCCCAGCCGACGCCGTCTGGCACGGGGGGTCGAAGCCGCCCTGAGCCCGGAGGTGTGCAACCGCCTCGACCGAGACAAGACAACACTGCTCGACGAGCAGCCGGCCCGCTCGATCGAGGCACGCATCCGGCCTGAATCGCCAAGGGGATTGTGCCATCCCAGTACCGAGATCCTGTCGGAGATCCCGACCGGCATCCTGCGGTACCCGATCCCCGGCATGTACGGAGGCTTCTCGATCGAACCGATGCGCGGTTGTTTGTTCGTCGGAAGTTCCAGTCGCATGGAAGCCGATTCGGGCGAATCACACGTGGTGACCACCTCCGGATTCCTGCTGGTGGAGGAATCCGAGTGAAGCGATGGACGCTACGGTCACCCAGGAGCATGCGTACCGGTCATTGAGGCAATTCACTCGCGTGCGCGTTCCGTACCCGGAGCCGATGCACCGTTCTCCGCCTCGACCTCCTCGGTCCTGCCCGGGTGTTCGTCGGCCATGTCTGCGAAGGCCGTTCCCGAGACCATCCCGTTCGTCCCCGGCACGACCGTGGTCGGCCGAACCCCCGGCTCGTACATCCGGTCGATCTCCTCGGCCTTCTCCCGTGCCTGTCGTTTCTCTTCGTCGTCGAGCGTGTCCCAGCGGGTCGGCTCCTCTGCGTCGGTCATGTCCGGTCCCCCTTTCCACTACGCGGCACCGACCCGCGCGGGTCGATTCGGGTGCGTCCGTTCCAGGGTGCTCCCCGTCGCGGCATCCCGGAGGGCGAACCGGTATCGAAGTTCGCCGGAACCATCCTGGACAGGAGCGCTGCGAGTACGCTCGAAACCCATGACGAGCTCGCTCGCTCGAGCACGAAGGCGCTGACACCGTGGCGGATCTCGTACTCGGGCCGGTACTCCGGCACATCGGCGACACGGACGCCACGATCTGGGTGGAGACGTCCGCACCCTGCACGGTCGAGGTGCTCGGCAGTGCGGAGCGTACGTGGACCGTCGCGGGCCATCACTACGCGCTCGTCGTCGTCCGAGAGCTCGAACCCGGATCGGAGACGCCCTACGAGGTGCGGGTGGACGGACACCTCGTGTGGCCGCCGGCCGGTGACGCCGCCCCCCTCGATCCGAACCTCGGGGGACGACACCGACACCTTCGTGCTCGCCTTCGGTTCGTGCCGCGTGGCGTCGGAGAGCGCGGAACCGACGGCCGTCCTGGGGAAGGACGCGCTCGTCGCGTACGCGCAGCGCATGCGTTCTCTGCCCACCGACGAATGGCCCGATGCCCT
>NZ_AJVB01000421.1:0-3446 GCF_000278445.1 Rhodococcus sp. R1101 | reverse complement strand
GCCCTGATCCACACCGGGAAGAGCGCGAGGCTGTACTGCTGGCCCCGCCAGGTCGGCGTCCCGCGGCCCACGATGAAGAACAGCAACTGACTCAGGATGAGGAACGGGACCAGTCGCGAGAAGAAGTCGAGACTGAACGCCTCGACCGGCAGGATCCCGAAGACGAGATAGATCACCGGCGCCGCGAAATAGGCGAGCGCTGCGAAGCCGGAAAGATAGCTCCACATCGTCGACCAGTACATCAGGCGCTGGGGTACGGTCATGCCCTTCTGAACGAGCGGGTTCTCCCGCAGCATCACCTGGATCGTGCCCTGTGCCCACCGGAGTCGCTGGGTGACCATCGTCTTCGGATCCTCCGGGGCGAGCCCGTAGGCGAGGATCTCGTGGTGGTAGACGGACTTCCAGCCGGCGCCGTGCAGGCGCATCGAGGTGGCCATGTCCTCGGTCACGGAGATAGTGGCCAACGCGAGCATCGGCTCGGCCTCCTCCGCACGGTCGACATCGACGGCGCGGATCATCGCGCGGATCGATTCGAGCGCGCCGAGCGGTGACCACTCGCGGTCGGCGAGCCGTTCGAGGACGGTGTCGTCGATCGTGAGCGCATCGGTGCCGTGCGCGTCGAGCGCTGCGATCTCCTCGAGATCGGCCCGGATGCTGCCGAAGTCGGCGTCGACGATGCTGCGCGCGGCGGCGTCGACCGTCTGCTGGAAACGGAATGTGACGTCGGCGAGTGCCGCGCCGGTCCGGAGTTCGCCGCGTGCCGTGCGCACGGCACGGCGCACCGAGTCGAGTGCCGCGGCCACGTCCGGCTGGTCGGCGGGCACTTTCCGGCGTGCCCGGTCGACCACCCTTCCCGCGGTGCGCAGGGTGCGTTCCACACCGTCCTCGACGGCCTGGACATAGCCGGCGATGCCGAGCTGCATGAGTGCTTCACGTCGCAGGATCGCATTGGACCCGCAGAAGAAGGCCGCGTTCCAGCCGTCCTTGCCCTGCTGGATCGGCCCGTAGAACAACGGGGCCTGACTGCCGAGCGGATCGGAGTCGGGCACATTGGTGAAGTACTGCGGCGTCTGGACCAGTGCCGTGCTGTCGTCGGTGAAGTATCCGAGTGTGCGGTCGAGGATCTCGGGTTCGGGTATCTGGTCGGCGTCGAGGATGAGAAGGAACTCGCCGTCGGAGTGCAGCAGGGCGTTGATGAGATTGCCGGCCTTGGCGTGACGGGGCTTGTTCGTCCAGCTCGCCGACCGCGTCATGTAGTCGACGCCGAGTTCGGCTGCGGCCGCGGCGAGTTCGGGCCGGGCTCCGTCGTCGAGGATCCACGTGCGGTGCGGATAGCGGATACGCTGCGCGGCTGCTGCCGTGCGCAACACCAGATCGACCGGTTCGTTGTAGGTGGTGATGAAGACGTCGACCGTCATGCCGGCGGGTGCGATGGGCGGTTCGGGACGTCTCCTCAACCGCCACATCGTCAACGCGAACAGCAGCGAATCGATCAGGCTGTACGTCTCGGCGAGAACGAGCGGGACCGCGATCCACCACGCATCCCAGTTCACGGAGAACAGCCAGCGCCAGACGATGTAGTTCAACCCGACGATGACCGTGAGGACGATGAGGACGCGCAGGAAGGGGGACGGGTAGCCCTCCTTCGTGACCGCGTTCACGACGCCGCCTCCCGGCGTAGCGCGACCACCGTGACGTCGTCGAGCGGCGGATTGCTCTCGGCCAGCGCACGCGCGGCGGCCACCAGTTCTTCCGGCTCGGCCCGGTCGGCGACGAAACGGCACAGAGCCGCCGGGTCGCTCTGTTCGTCGAGCAGGTCGAGCAGGCCGTCGGAGCAGATCACGAGCATGTCGCCCGCATCGAGCCGCGCGGTCTCGGACCTCCAGGTGGTCGCGGGAAAGATCCCCAGCGGAGGACCACCACCGCTCGTCAGTGGTTCGACCGTACCGTCGGCGCGGCGGATCGCGGCCAGCCCGTGCCCGGCATCGGCGTAATCGATGTCTCCTGTGGAGAACTCGAGCGCTGCGACGAAGGAGGTGACGAACGTCCCGGTGTGCTCGAAGTCGTCGGCGAGGTGTTCGGCGCCGACGGTCAGGGTCATCCCGGTGTCGAGGACGCCGACCGGACGAGTCCCGAAACGCTCGAGCACCCGCGCGACCCCCCGCATCGAGGAGCGCACGGCCGACGACAGGATTGCGGCGCCCAGGCCCTTGCCCATGACGTCGGCGACGGTGATCACGATCCCGTCGCGGAGCCGGTAGTGGTCGTAGAAGTCACCGCCCACCATGAAGGCGGGCAGGCAGATCGTGGCCATCTCGTAACCGGGAAGGTCCGGGAGCGGCCGGGGGAGGAGCTGGTTCTGGATCTCGGCGGCGCGGTCGAGTTCGTCGGCACGATCGAGTTCACGTTGGGCCCACTCGGCCAGCTCGGCGAAGGTGTCGAGCTGATCCGGGTCGAGGTTCCGCTCCTCGGTGTCGTAGATGCAGAAGGTGCCCACGGGGTGACCGTTGGGTCCGTACAGGGGATAGCCCGCATAGAACCGGATGCCCCCCTTTCCGCCGATACCGGGGATGTCCGCGAAAGCAGGATCGGAGGCGGCATCCGGGAGGACGAGTGCGGGATTCTCGGGTTGCGCGTAGGCCCGGGCGATCGTGGTGCGGCACACCGTCCTCTCGCGCGGTACGTCGGAGAGCTCCAGTCCGAGGATCGATTTGAACCACTGCCGATCGCGATCCATCAGCGAGAGCGAAGCCATCGGGACACCGAACACGCGGCACGCGATGCGGGTGATCTTGTCGAACCGTTCTTCGTGGGGGGTGTCGAGCAGTTCGAGCAGTTCCACGTCACGCATGCGTTCGTTCTCGAGATGTTCGGGGAGGAGCGACGCCTCGGCTGTCATCGTGCGATGTGTCTCCTGTGCAGAGCGTCGCTCAGCGCCCCCGCGGACTCGGGCGTGCTGGTCAAGCGCCAATCGGTTTCTTTGTTGTGATGGAACCACACGAATGTTGTGACCGCCGGGTGACTGTCCAAGTAACCCACCAGATCCCGGATCCAGTCCGGCTTCGATCCACCGGCCTCCGCGCTCGCGACCTCCGTGACAGCGAGGGGGCGCCCCGGGGCGAGCCGACCGAGTTCGTCCAGCGTCGGTCCGAACAGCTCCTCGGGGGACTGCCACCGACTCCACGGCCGGGTGGTGCCCCAGTTGTAGCCGTCCACTCCGACGACATCGACGTACTCGTCACCCGGATACAGGGGAGTGATGGGACTGCTGCCCTCGTGCGGGACGTTGACCGTCCAGATCCAGCGCACGTTCTCGACGTTCTTCGACGCGAACAGATCGTGCACATGCCGCCACGCGGCGACATACGTCTCCGGCGGGGTCCCTGCCGCAGGGCTCCAGGGGTACCAGTCCCCGTTCGGTTCGTGGGCGAATCGCAGATAGACCT